>NZ_JCACHA010000498.1:0-2152 GCF_059503625.1 Skermanella sp. | reverse complement strand
AATCCGCGCTACGGCCAACCCTTGCCTGCACAGCTAAAAATTGAAGAAGGGCAGAGAACGTCAGAGCGCTTTCCGGCTTGGCGCATAAATGCGGCTAGCCGATGTGTGCGCTGAATTCGGCGTCAGCCAAAGCACTGGAAGCGCCAAGGCACGCGCCATATCGGACACTCTGAAGCTGCATCCGGCCTTTGATCCCGAATGGACGCTGCCGAGCATGATGGACAGGAACCCGCTGGTCTGGATGGCCGAGATTAACGGCTATCTGGTGGACCTCCGCACCATGCCGCAGGAGGTGCAGGAGATTGCTTTCGAGAAGGGCCTGATCCCGTACATTCCCGACGATCAGACCTGACCGTTGCGGGCGTTGCGAGTTCTCGGATATTTTAGATATCCGCCTTGTTCGCTCTCGGTTCTCGGACCACATCATAGGCATGCCAGTGAGCTCCGAGACACAGTTCAATCTCTTTGACCGCCCACCCTCCCCGGTTGATAGCCAAGCATCCCGGCAGAATCGGCGTGCCCACCTCCCTGACCTTGTGCAGGGTGTCGGTTAGGTTGCCGACGAAGATCTGATCGACTTGATTCGTGTTGCCATTGACGAGGCGCGGAGGCGTGGGATTGGTTCGCCCGCTTCCGACGCATCGCCATGCGATACGAACGCCGCATCGACATCCTTGAAGCCTTCGATCACCTCGCCGCCGCCCTCATCACCTTCCGCTTCGTCCATGAATGGTTTTGTTAGGCACTTTTACATTTTACCACATGCGACTATATGATTGCGGCCATCCTCTGATCGGCAACGAGGTTGTCCTGAACGTCCTGCATTCGTTCAAAAATAGAACGCTAGTTCAGGCCGTCTGAAATGAGCAACCCACCTTGTCACAGCTTTTGGTAGCACCTGGGGCTTTCGGCGGGTGCTGTTAAGCTTGGTTCCAGGGATGTTATGATGACCGATCGCGATGCTGCGGAGGGAGCCATGGCGCGATCTGCTGAGCCCTTCGTGCTGAGTGCGGTTGAACGCGAGGAGTTGGACCGTCTGGTCCGGGGGCATTCGACGCCGCAGCAGGTGGCGCTACGCGCCCGGATCATCCTGCTGGCCGCCGAGGGGATCGGCAATCGGGAGAGTGCTCGCCGGCTGGGGGTTACGGTTCAGACAGTGCGGTGCTGGCGACGGCGTTGGGACGGCGAACCCGATCTGGCGCTGGCTGACCGACTGGCTGATGCGCCGCGTCCGGGGACGCCGCCGACGTTCACCGCGGAACAGATCTGCGGCATCGTGACCCTGGCCTGCGAACCGCCGGACGCCAGCGGGGTGCCGATCACGCACTGGAGCCAGAGTGCGCTGGCCGGCGAAGCGATCAGGCAGGGCCTGGTCGAGACGATCTCCCACGGCTCGATCGGGCGTTTTTTTAAGGGAGGCTGATCTCCAGCCCCATCGCGTGCGCGCCTGGCTGACGCCGGCACCCGATCCGGCCTTCGACACCAAGTGCGCCGACATCTGCGCGATCTACCACGCCGCCAAAACAGCGGCGATGGCCGGGGTGCGCACCGTCTCGCTCGACGAGATGACCGGCGTTCAGGCTCTGGAACGCAGTGCGCCGGGCTTGCCCCTGCGTCCGGACGCCGTTGAACGGCGGGAGTTCGAGTATGTCCGTCACGGCCCCCAGACCCTGATCGCCGGGTTCGACGTGGCGACCGGACAGGTGTTCGGCCAGATTGGCGACCATCGGTGCGAAAGTGATTTTGCGGCCTTCCTGGAAGGAATGCTCGATGGTGCCGCACCCGATGTTCAGTGGGAGATCGTGGCCGACAATCTGAACATCCACCTGTCCGAGAGCGTGGTCCGGATTGTCGCCCGCCGCTGCGGCGTCACGCAGGACCTGGGGCAGAAACACAAGCGCGGTATCTTGAAGTCGCGCGCCAGCCGGGAAACCTTCCTGCGCGATGCCGATCATCGCATCCGCTTCCATTTTACGCCGAAGCACGCCTCCTGGCTCAACCAGATCGAACTCTGGTTCTCCATTCTCGCCCGCAAGGTTCTGCGCCGCGGATCATTCTCCTCAACCTACGACCTCAAGGACAAGATCGACAGCTTCATCGCCTACTTCAATGAAACCCTCGCAAAGCCATTTCAGTGGACCATGAGGGGAAA
>NZ_JCACHA010000497.1:0-2154 GCF_059503625.1 Skermanella sp. | reverse complement strand
CCATGGTGACTGGGGCGATGACCGGCTCTTTGGGCAAGAGGGCGACGACATCCTGTATGGCGATGCGGGCGACGACAGGATAGAGGCGGGAGCCGGGAACGATCTGGCGCTGGGCGGCGAAGGAAATGACCGGCTCCAGGGTGACGCCGGCGACGACAGGCTATTCGGCGACGACGGCAAGGATGAGATCCATGGCGGACGCGGCGCCAATCAGGTATTCGGGGATGCCGGCAACGACACGATCGTCCTGGACTTCACCATAAATTTGTATGGACCGGATCAGAACGCGGACGAGTATCGCGGCAGCTACGCCGATGGCGGTGCGGGCGCCGATACATTGCGAATCGAGATGGGCAATAACTTTGTCTATGCCGGGTTCCTCGGCGTCAATTCGGCTACGGGAACCACCGGCTGGGGATCGCCGAGCGACGGAGACCCTTCGTGGGAGGGCAGCAGGTTCGGCAATATCGAGCGCATCGAGATCACTGCCGTAAGCGGCTACATGCCGGAATTCGGCTACCAGGGCGGCGATGCTCCCATCACCGTCGTCAGTTTTTCACCCGTCAACTTCCTGAATGGCGGAGGGGCATCGGAGCACCTGATCGTTGCCGCCGGATCCAGCGGCAGCCTCTTCGACGGCGGCGGCGGCAACGACACATTGGTCAGTCCCCAAAACTCCAGAGACGAGTTTATCTATCATGCCGGCACGGAGCGGTATGACGATTATCAAGGTAAAGATACGATCGTCGGTTTTAGCGAACTGGACGTGATAAAGTTCCGGGGTTTTGCCAGCAGCGACGATGTCTCAGTCAAGGAAACGAATGGATCGACCGTGTTCACCTGGATTTCGGGAAGCGTCACGGTCGACATGATCGGCCTGAGCGAAGGCCAGGACTATCTCTTCGTCGCGTGAGCGGCATGCACCGGTCAGGACGCCACGCCGCCGCACCGTGCACGCATCAGCAGACGCCGCATCGCAAGCGCCACCGGGCGCTCGACCATCCTGCCGTCCAGCAGCACGACGCCCGATGAAGCGGCTGCGCTATCTTCGAACGCGCCGACGATCCGGCGAGCCTCGCGTATCTCCTCGTCCGTCGGCGTAAACGCCGCATTGATGACGAGCACCTGGGTCGGGTGGATCGCCATCTTGGCGGAAAAACCGAGGCCGAGCACGCGGCGAGCCTCGTCGGCGCAGGCATCGGGATTGCCGACATCGACGAAGGGCATGTCGATGGACGGAACCCCGGCAAGCGCCGCCGCATGGACAACCCGCGACCGGCTGTGGAGCAGGGCATCCCATGTGGCGGGCGATCCCAGTTCCGCCGCCAGATCCAGGCCGCCGAACATCACGGCGGCTATCCGAGGCGAGGCGCCGGCAATCGCCGTGGCCTCTTCGATGCCGCGCAGCGTCTCGATCTGGACGACGATCCGCATGTCCATGCCGGCACCCGTCAGCAGCTGGTCTATCCAACCTGCTTCCTGTGCTGAATCCACCTTGGGGACCGCTATGAGTCCCTGTCGCGGACGGGCCTCGATGATGGCCAGCAGGTCGCGCAGACCGGGCTCGGTCCGGATGCTGTTGATCCGGACCACGCGATCGCATTCGCCAAGCGGCGGGCCGGTGAGAAAGCGCACCGCTTCGGCGCGGGCCTGTTCCTTACCCTGCGGCGGTACGGCGTCTTCCAGATCGACGCAGACCGCATCGGCCCCACTGGCCGCAGCCTTGGCAAAACGATCCGGCCGGTTCGCCGGCACGAAAAGCAGGCTGCGCCAGCCGGCTTGTTCACTCTGCATATTTCCCCCACCCATCTTCCTTGATGCCGCCATCCTTGTTGCGGCCGTCGGCGCATGGTTCAGCGCAAGGTGTTGGCGAGACGGCCGATGCCTTCGATCTCGATCGTGACACGGTCGCCCCGCTTGAGGTATTTCGGCGGGTTGAAGCCGATGCCGACGCCGGCCGGCGTACCGGTCGCGATCACGTCACCGGGCTGGAGCGTGATGCCGGCGGAGATCGTCGCGATCAAGGTCGGGATATCGAAGATCAGGTCGCTGGTATTGGCGTTCTGGCGCAATTCGTCGTTCACCCAGCACTGTACCGCCAGGGACGCCGGGTCCAGCTCGTCCGCCGTTACGATCCAGGGTCCCATCGGGCAG
>NZ_JCACHA010000496.1:0-2164 GCF_059503625.1 Skermanella sp. | reverse complement strand
AACGAGAACATCCGGGCCGAGGCGCGCCAGCAGTTGAAGACGGCCGGCCAGCCGGTCCAGAACGTCCTGGCGTATCCGCAGCTCTTTCAACCCTGGTTCCGCCGGGTCGTCGCCGAAACGCCTGACAGCATCATGGTCGGATATTATTCGATCGTGGCCGGAGGAACGATCGACTGGACCACCCATCCGATCCGGCACGATCCCCTGATCGACAGGGTCGCCACGACCTGGGAAGCCGGGATTTTCCGGTGGTTCGCAATGGAAAAGCTGTGGTGGCGGGTCGTCGAGAATGCCGAAGGCGCCGCCGTGGAGGCGTTCGATTACCGCTATGGCATGATGGGCAGCACCGAACTGGGCTTCTGGGGCATCCGTGCCCAGGTGGACCGGGACGGACAACTGCTGGGACCGCCCGAGAGATTTCAGCAGCCTCGCTCGGCTTCCCGATCCGATTTTAGCGAGTACTGGCGCCGCATCTGGGGCTAGGCCGTTTGGCATATGAGAACTAGCTACGATGATCACTCATACGCTTTAGCCTATGAGTGATTATTGCCAATTTCTGCCTTAGGACGACTAAAGAGCTATCTGATTTTCTCAGATGCGTAAAATTTTATTAATCTCCTTATTCAATGATGGAAAGAGTTCGAAACGCCGGGGAAAGCAGTTATGTTCAAGAAGTTCAGCAGAATAGCTGTAGAAACGAGTAAAACTGCGGGCCTGGACGCTTTGCGCGCCAATGTGATGATTGCCGACAGTCAGCTCAACATCACCTACATGAATCCTGCCGCCTTGAACCTTATGCGGGACGCAGAAGACGAGCTTAAGGCTGAACTTCCTCGCTTCAGCGTCGCCAACCTTGTCGGCAGCAACATCGACATCTTCCACAAGAACCCCGGCCATCAGCGCAAGATGCTGGCAGCGCTGGACAAGCCGCATAGCGCCACCATCCACGTCGGCAAGCGCGTCTTCGATCTGCTGGTCAGCCCGCTTTTCGACAAGGGGCAGAGGATCGGCTTCATCGTGGAATGGTCCGACTCCAAGGAACGGCTTCTGAACCTCGACTACGCGATGCAGCTTACCGCCGTCAACCGATCACAGGCCGTGATCGAGTTTTCGGTCAGTGGCGAGATCATCCATGCTAACGACAACTTCCTCAACGCGATGGGATACCGCCTGGACGAGATCAAGGGCAAGCATCACGGCATATTCGTCGAACCCAGCCAGCGCGACAGCCGGGACTACACGGCGTTCTGGGACAGGCTTCGGGCCGGAGAATTTCAGGCAGGGCAGTACAAGCGGGTCGGCAAGGGCGGCAAACCGATCTGGATCGAAGGGGCCTACAACCCCATCCTCGATCAGAATGGCAAGGTCGTGAAGGTCGTCAAGTTCGCGACGGACATCACGGCCCAGGTGGAACTCCTGGCGAACTTAAAGACCCTGATCGATACCAATTTCGGCGAGATCGACGGCGCGATCGAACGGTCGACCTCGGAAGCGCGCTCCGCATCGCTGGCGGCGGACGAGACCTCGACCAACGTTCAGATGGTCGCGGCCAGTGCCGAGGAACTGGCGGCATCGATCAACGAAATCTCCCAGAACATGGCGAAGTCCCGCTCCGCCACCGACAATGCCTTCGACCGGGCGGTGGCGGCCGGGCAGAGCACGGAGAAGCTGACCAATGCCGCCCAGGCGATGAACGGCATCGTCGGCTTGATCCAGAACATCGCCGGACAGATCAACCTGCTGGCGCTGAACGCCACGATCGAGGCGGCGCGTGCCGGCGAGGCCGGGAAGGGGTTCGCGGTCGTGGCGTCCGAGGTCAAGAACCTTGCCAACCAGGCGGCCCGGGCGACCGAGCAGATCTCGCGGGAGATCGACGGCGTGCAGTCGACTTCGGGCGAGGTCGTGACCGCGCTCGACACCATCCGGGACGCCATCGGCAGCGTCCGCGACCATGTCACCGTGACGGCGGCGGCCGTCGAGGAACAGAGTTCCGTCACCATGAGCATGTCGTCGAACATGCAAAGCGCATCGGCGGCCGTTTCGACGGTATCCTCGAATGTCGGGGAGATTTCCTCTGCAGGCCATCAGGCGGCGATGGCGATCACCAAGACCAAGGAGGCGGCAAAGGTGCTTGTCCGCTGAAGCGGAGAGGCATCGATGCTCG
>NZ_JCACHA010000495.1:0-2170 GCF_059503625.1 Skermanella sp. | reverse complement strand
CCCGATGGGCAGGATGCGGAAGGTATCCAGGCCGTTGATCGAGATGAGCTGGTCTAAATAGTGGAGGCAGAAGGGCTGGACCTCGAACCCGAGATAGGGGCGGCGCCGGTCGTGGCGGGCGACTTTCAGAAGAGTCTGGCCGAAATTGGCGCCGACATCGACGAACCATCCCTGGCGCAGCCGCAGCAGATGCCCGATCATCTGGTCGACGATCGGTTCGTGCTCGGTCAGGTTGGCGAAGCCGTGGCCTTCCATGACCGGGACCTTGAGGGCATCGCCCATGACGGCGTCACCGGCGGTCCGGATGTCGAAGCGGCAGTGATAGCGCAGGAACGGCCAAGACAGGATCGCCAGCTTGACCTGATCGGCCAAGGTTTTCATCGCGGAAATCTCCCGGCTGTTTGGTCATCGCCCCCTGATAGCCAAACCGTACCCGACAGTGAAAGGCGGTAAAGGGTGTAGCCCGACCCTGAAGACCTGCGCTTCATTCCGTCCGCGCCCCGGTAGCCCTTTAGTGGTTGCCCGTCCAGACGGTTGAAAACCAAGGACATAGATGATTGTTTTTCTATCGATTCTTGGGCGGCAAATCGGCAATTCGCTTAAAAAGCCACCAATATGTAAAGGGGTTAGTGGGGTGGAGACATGATCTCACGCCGTTCGCGCGGTGGGCCGATGCGGTGCCGTTCAACGATCTTGGGGAATTTGGGAAAGCTGGCGCTGGCGGCAACCCTGGCGCTCGGCCTTGCCGCCTGCGCCGACCGCGATCCGCCGGCGCCCTCCGACGTCCAGGTCCAGTTGCCCGTCACGCCGGACTATAAGATCGGTCCGCTGGACACGATCCAGATCTTCGTCTGGCAGAGCCCGGAATTCACGGTGACTGTGCCCGTCCGCCCCGACGGCCGCATCTCCACGCCGCTGATCGAGGACCTGGAGGCGACGGGACGGACGCCGACCCAGCTTGCCCGCGATATCGAGGAAAAGCTGAAGGTCTATGTCCAGGACCCGCTGGTGACGGTGATCGTCAGCGGCTTCGCCGGTCCCTTCGACCAGCAGGTCCGCGTCGTCGGGGAAGCGCTTCAGCCCCGCGCCATCCCGTACCGCGCCAACATGACCATGCTGGACGTCATGATCGAGGTCGGCGGCCTGACGGAGTTCGCGTCGGGCAACCGTGCGGTGCTGGCCCGTGGTCAAACCGGCAATCAGACGACCTTCAACGTCCGCCTCGACGATCTGCTGCGCGACGGCGACATCCGGGCCAACGTCCCGGTGCTGCCGGGCGACGTGGTCATCATTCCCCAGAGCTGGTTCTAAGGCCGTAGGACACCCGATGCCTCAACCCGGACGAACGGCATGAACGATCTGACGCTGAACATGAAAGAGCTGATCCGCCACTACGCGACCGAGCTGTGGGCGCGGCGATGGTGGGTGGTCGGCATCGTCTGGCTGGTCAGTCTGGCCGGATGGTTCGTCGTGGCGCGGATGCCCGACGTCTATGCTTCCAGCGCGCGCGTCTATGTCGATACCCAGAGCCTGCTGAACCCGCTGATGAAGGGCATGACGGTCCGCCCCGATATCGAGCAGCAGATCGAGATCATGCGGCGCACCTTGATTTCCCGCCCCAACATGGAGCAGCTGATCCGGCTGACCGACCTGGACCTGACGGTCGACAGCGAGGGTGCGCGCGAGTCGCTTCTGTCCGGGCTGGAACAGCGTATCCGGTTCGCCGGAGAGGGCCGCCAGATCTTCAATATCCAGTTCGAGGATTCCGATCCGAAACTGGCCCATTCCGTCGTCCAGTCGCTGCTCCAGATCTTCGTCGAGCAGAACGTCGGCGACAGCCGGCGCGATATCGAGCGGACGCGGCGGTTCGTCGATACCCAGATCGCCGACTACGAGAAGCGGCTGCGCGACTCGGAAGCCCAGGTGGCGGAGTTCCGCCGGGCCAATGCCGAGGAGCTGCGCTACAAGGACATCGTCAACGGCCGGCTCCAAACGGCTGAATTCGACCTCCGCCAGCTCGAGAACCAGCTTCAGGCCGGCACCTGGCAGCGTGACCAGCTCAAGACGCAGCTTGCCGGCACGCCCGCGACTTTGGCCGGAGCGGACCCGGCGCAGGCAGCCGCCGCTCAGGCATCCAGTGCGGCAGGACAGCGGGTCGAGCAGTTGCGCC
>NZ_JCACHA010000494.1:0-2181 GCF_059503625.1 Skermanella sp. | reverse complement strand
CCTTCATGCGGTTCGACGGCTACTACCTGCTGTCCGACTACCTCGACATCGCCAACCTCCAGGACCGCTCCTTCGCGCTCGCCCGCTGGTGGCTGCGTGAAAAGCTGTTCGGCTTCGGCGATCCGCCACCGGAGCATTTTCCGGCAAGGACCCGCCGGATCCTGATGTTCTACGCTTACGGGACCTGGATCTACCGGTTCTTCCTGTTCCTGACGATAGCGCTGCTGGTCTACCACCTGTTCTTCAAGCTGCTGGGCATTTTCCTGATGGGGGTCGAGTTGGTCTGGTTCATCGCCCGTCCGATCTGGGGTGAGTTGGCGGACTGGGCAACCCGCCGCGACCGGGTTCGGATCAACCGCAACAGCATTGCGACACTGATCGGTTTCGCGGGACTGACCGCGTTGCTTCTGGTCCCCTGGCGGGGATCGGTTCCGGCGCCGGCCGTGCTCAGGGCGGAGCAGCAGACCCGCCTGTTCGTGCCCAAGGCTGCCATGCTGGCGGAGTCGCTCGCATATGCCGGCAAGCAGGTGACCGCCGGCGACGTGCTGTTCCGTTTTACCTCTCCCGACCTGGAACACGCGCTCCAGCAGGCGCAGCGCAAGGCCCAGGTGCTGCGCTGGCAGGTGCAGTTCCAGGGCATGAACCGCGACCTGCTCGAACGCAATCAGGTATCCTGGAGGGAGCTCGAAGCGGCGCAGGCGGAGTCCGCCGGTTTCAGGAGCGAGCTGGACCGGCTGGTGGTCACGGCTCCGATCTCCGGCAGGATCGTGGAACTGACCGATCCTCTTCTGCCGGGTGAATGGCTGAAGGAGAGCACTCCCCTCGCCATGCTGATCGATCCGGCCTCCGGCATCGTGGAGGCCTATATCGGTGAGGACGATCTGAGACGCGTCGCCATCGGTACGGACGGGGTCTTCCACCCCGACGACCTCGGCGAAACTTCGATCCCGCTGAAGATCGTCGCCATCGACGACGGCAGCAGCCGGACCCTTGCGGAGCAATCGCTGGCATCGCTCAACGGCGGCGACATCGCCGTCAGGCAGGATACCGCCAGCGACCGCGCCCTGGTTCCGGAAAGCCCGATCTATCGCGTCCTGTTGAAGGCGGAAACCGCGCTGGCCGCTCCCGGCCGCGTCCTGCGCGGCAAGGTCCTTCTGGAAGGGCAGCGCGAAAGCATTGCCGGGCGCACCTTGCGTGTGGCGCTTGGCGTGCTGGTCCGGGAGAGCGGCTTCTAGCGTTTCGGCTTGACCGGAGGTACGGGTTTGTGGACCGGCGGCACGGCGGCCGAGACCGGGGCGGCATCCTTCGGGCGGGGCTTGTGGGGCGGGGGAGCGACGAGTGCCACGGAGACGGCTGCCTCCGGTGCCGCGGGCGGTGCGGCGGCAGGCGCCTGGACTGCCGGCAGGAGTGCCGGTGGAGCGGCAACGGCCGACATGAGCTGCGGCGACAGCGGTTTCGACACGGAAGACCTGATGACGGCGGCCGGTGCCGGAACAGATGCGGCGACCGGCACGGCGGCTGCGGCCGGCACGGCGGCCGCAGCCGCCGATGGGACTGCGGCAGGCGCCGGGACGGCGGCAGCGGGAACGGTCGGAGCCGGGGCGGCGAGGAAGCCGGCCGCTTCCAGGTTGGTCATCCAGCTTCGCTGGGTGGCGGGCCGCCGGACCGGGCCGATGCCGATGCCCGCCAACTCGGCATCGGTGAAGAAGTGGGCAAGCACGGCCTCCGCCCGCCGCTGACTGACCGGCGGCATGACGCGCCACAGCCGGGACGCTTCGCGCTTCGCGCTGTTGCTGCCGCCGATCGCCGCCGCCGTATACCAGCGCAGCGCGCTCGGCAGGTCCCATTTGACGCCGATGCCACGGTCGTACAGGCGTGCCGCGACTTCCGCCGCTTCGGTATCGCCCGCACCCGCGCGGGTCAGCAAGGCTTCTACGGCCGATCGTGAGACGGTCCCGGTGTCGATGGTTTCCAGGACTGCCGCCGTCTCGGGAGCACGGGCCAGGGCCGGCGCGGCCGTCAGTGCGGCGCCGGCGGAAAACAGCAGGGGAAGCACGACGGAAATCGAACGCCAGCGCGAAGAGATCGGCATCTTCAGTATCCAAGCGTGCGTGGAAGGATTGTGGTGACCCTAAGCTATGCCAACTGTTTTGAGAGTTGGTTAATGGCAGGAAAATGGCA
>NZ_JCACHA010000493.1:0-2186 GCF_059503625.1 Skermanella sp. | reverse complement strand
GGCTTCCGGATCGTTGTCGAGGACTCGTGAGAGTCGTCCGGCGCCGGCGTTGTTGATCAACAGGTCGATTTCGCATTCCAGCGCCTTGTCGATCACCCTGGAGCGGCCTTCCGTCGTGGACAGGTCGGCGGTCACGGTTTCCACCGTTCGGCTTGGGCTTTCCAGTTCGGCCTTGCGCTCGGCCAGTTTGTCCTCGCTTCGAGCGACCAGGAGCAGGTTGGTCGAGTCTGGGAGAGATTTGGCAAAGGCGGCGCCAATGCCGGTCGTGCCGCCGGTGATCAAGGCGAAGCCGTACGTCATCCGTTTTCTTCCTTTTCACTGGGCTGAAAAAATCATCAGGCTCGAATGACCGTTGCGCTGTTGGGCTGAAAGTCAAATGCCCCATCAGGATTCAGATGGTCAGGATGGGTGCCGGAGGGATGACGAAGCCTTGAAAAGGCCTGTGGAGGGACGCTCTGGTACTAAAGTGCTAACCGGTTGTTTATAGGTCATCTGCCATGTTTCGCAGGGATGCGGTTATGCCGCATTGCAACATGTCGCGATGAGGGTGCACATGCGCTGTGTATCCGATAAAGGGGACCTAGACTATGGACGACGTGCGTGGTTTGAACGATGGCCTGACCGGCTATTTCATCGAGGACATTTTCGTCGGGCAGACCGCAGTCTATGCGAAGACCGTGACGGAGGCCGACGTGGTGCTTTTCGCGGGCATTTCCGGCGACACCAATCCGGTTCATCTGAATGACGAGTTCGCCAACACGACGATGTTCAAGGGCCGCATCGCCCATGGAATCCTGACGGCGAGCTTCATCTCCACCGTTCTCGGCACCCGTCTGCCGGGTCCGGGCTGCATCTATATGAGCCAGAACCTCAAGTTCAAGGCGCCGGTCCGGATCGGCGACACGGTCAATGCGCGGGTCACCGTCCTTGAGGTCATCGCGGAAAAGCGCCGCGTGGTCTTCAAGACAGGGGTTTCGGTCGGCGAGACTGTAGTGATCGACGGCGACGCGACGCTGATGGTCCCCTCCCGCGGCTGACATCGGTGCCGGACTTCGGCGGGCAGTGGCGCGCCTGCCGTGGCCGGGGTTATCCATTGGTGCGCGCGCCCTATATACATCACTGTTTTTTTGAGCTAATCGAGGTCCGGGCGGCAAGGGGGTGCCCGGTATGAAACTATTCAGACACTTCACAGATCTGCCCGATGATGCGCGCGGTGCCGTGGTTGCGCTGGGTAATTTCGACGGACTGCACAAGGGCCACCGGATCGTGATCGGCGCTGCCGCCGAGGTGGCGAAAGCCACAGGGGCGCCTCTGGCCGTCCTGACGTTCGAGCCCCATCCCCGCAGCCTGTTCCGGCCTTCGGACGCGCCGTTCCGGCTGACCCCGTTCCGCACCAAGGCGCGCCATATCGAGGATCTGGGTGTCGATCTGCTGTTCGTCATTCATTTCGACACGGTCTTCTCCAGCAAGACCGCCGACGAGTTCATCAGCGAGGTACTGGTAACCGGCCTTAGCGTCAGCCATGTGGTCGCCGGCTACGACTTCGTGTTCGGTCACAAGCGCGGCGGCGATGTCGGACTGCTGTACCAGAAGGCCCGGACGCTGGGCTTCGGCGTGACGGAGGTCAAGCCGGCGGCGGATACGTCGGGTGGAGTATTTTCGTCGACCCGCGTGCGTCAGTTGCTGGCCGCCGGCAAGCCGCGCGAAGCCGCTGCGGTCCTGGGGCGTCCCTGGGAGGTCGAAGGGCGGGTCGAACATGGCGATCAGCGCGGCCGGACCATCGGCTTTCCGACCGCCAACCTGGAATTGGGCGAGTACCTGCGGCCGCATTACGGCGTCTATGCCGTCCAAGCGGGCGTCGACCATGGGACGCACACGGTCTGGACCGATGGCGTCGCGAACCTCGGCAAGCGGCCGACGGTCGACGGCCTGCGCGAGCTGCTGGAGGTCCATCTGTTCGACTTCTCCGGCGATCTCTATGGCAAGCACCTGCGGGTGCGGATGATCGACTTCATCCGGCCTGAACGGAAGTTCGAAAGCTTCGATGCGCTGAAGCAGCAGATCTTGACGGATGCGGCAGCGGCGCGGGGGATATTGGCGGCCGGGGGGTGATGGGATATGTAGGTCGTGCTAACACTACCCTGCCACACTTCCGGTTGAGGTATGGTGTAGTTGACTGATTGGGG
>NZ_JCACHA010000492.1:0-2189 GCF_059503625.1 Skermanella sp. | reverse complement strand
TCAAGAACAAGATGGCCCCGCCGTTCCGCGTGGTCGAGTTCGACATCATGTACGGGGAAGGGATCTCCAAGACCGGCGAGCTGCTGGACCTCGGCGTCCAGGCCGGCATCGTCGAAAAGTCCGGTTCCTGGTTCAGCTACGGCAGCCAGCGCATCGGGCAGGGCAAGGAAAACGCCAAGGGCTTCCTGATGCAGAACCCGGAGATCGCCGACGCCATCGAGGCGAAGATCCGGGAGAACGCCGGGCTCGTCGCCAGCGCCATGATGGGGTCCCCGGACAGCGACGGCGAAGCCGCCGACGCCTCTGAAGACTGATCCGGCCGTTCCCGAACAGCCGGTCCTATCGCCACCCTACCGCGGCGGCCAGTTGCAGGCCGCCGCCAGCCTGTCCCGCACGGGGCCGAAGTCCTTCAGATGGAACTCGGCGTCGTGCGTCACGGCGCTCCTGTCGCGCACCCGCACCGACAGGATGCCGTCGTCGGGCAGCGACTTAAGGAACGTGACGGCATCTCCCGTCAGGGCGGCGTCCACCGCGCCGCTCACCTCGTCGAAGCTTTTCTCGACGCCGCGCCGCTCCACCCAGCGGCGCTCGACCGAGCGGGCGTCGATGGCCTGTTGGCTGACCGCCAGGTACTCTACCGGAAATCCCGATCCCGCCGGAAAGCGGGCGAAGTCGGGGATGCCGAACAGCGCTTCGGTCCTGCCCTGCCTGCAATGCAGCGAAAAGGACATCCCCCAGTTCCCCGGCGACGGGACGGACGCGATCATGGCGCTGACCTGCGGGCTGTAGTCCACCGGCGACCTGGTTTCGCTGACGACCCATTCTTCCGGGCCGCTTCCCCCTGCACTGCCGGGATTCTGCGCCCAGGCGGCCTGTCCGCCGATCAGGGACGCCAGCAGCAGCGGAAGGACCGCGGCCCACTTCATTTCGGCCCGCCTCATTTCGGCAAACCGCTTTCTTCCACCGTGCCGGGCCGGTCCAGCCATTCCTGCGCCGACCGGTAGCGTTCCAGCCCCGGCACCTTCGCGGCCAGATTGACGTTCTTCCATTTCGGATCGAACCCCGGCCCCTGGAGCGTTTCGAGCCGGCTGAACAGCCGGTCGACGAACCGGTCCATGCGCTTGTAGCGGTCCGAATTGCGCGGCCAGTTGTAGGCGGCCAGGAAGGTCGGGACCGCGATCGTCGGCACCTGGGCGCCCTCCGCGATCAAGGACGGATAGTCCGTGGACCCAAGCTGCGACGGCAGATAGTAATCCGCCAGCCTGTTGTCGTATTCGACGGGCAGGAACTTGAAGCCCGCTTCCCAGCGGCCCCTGAGAAAGGCGTCCACCGGCTTGGACGTGATGAACACGACGGCATCCATCCCGCCGGACTTCATCTGCTCCAGCGCTACCTGATGCGGGATGAAGGTCTTGTCGACGTCGAGCCCCAGCCGCGTGAAGATCAAGGGACCCGAATAGGCCGCGGCAGTACCCAGCGTGTTGAAATTGACCTTTTTACCTTTGAGATCGTCGAGCGACTGGATTTCCGGCCGGACGAATACATGGAGCTCGGAGGGAAAAAGGTTCAGGACATAGGTAATCTGCTGCTGGATGTTCGGCACCTGCGCCTTGTATTCATCCAGCACGTCCGTATTGATGACCGCCATGTCGACTCCCCTCAGATACAGGAGAGAATTGACGTTCTCGGTCGGCCCTCTGGTCACGATCGGCAGGACGTGCAGGTTGTCGCCGTCGTCCACCACCCGCGAGATCTCCGACGCCAGCCGGAGCGGTGCTCCCTCCAGCTGCCCGCCCGCGAGACCGACCGTCCAGGCGTTTATCCTCTCCTTGGGCGACTGGCTGGCGCCCTTGCGCGGCTGGGCTTGAGCTTGTTGAGCTTGAGCCTGCGCCTGTTGCGGCTGGACCTGCGCCTGTGCGGACTGCACGGTCAGCGCCCCCAGCACGGCTGCCACGAAAATTCTTGCAATGATCAACATCAGGAAACCTGCATGAGGTGTCAAAAGCCCTTTACCGCTACCGGAAGTCACCGGCGAACAACGGCGCGCCGTCCTCCGGAAACTGGAACGGCTCCACAATATCCACGGATGGTCCCGATGGATCAGCCGCTATTGCATACTGGTGCGGCAACTATGATGATGGTCGATAGGGTAGGGGCAGGATCGCGATTATACTTTTTCCCTGACCGTT
>NZ_JCACHA010000491.1:0-2198 GCF_059503625.1 Skermanella sp. | reverse complement strand
GAAATCATGATCAACAAGGAAGTCGTGGAGGGACGGGCCAAGCCTCTCTACATCTATTCCGACCGGCGTGGCGATCTCGCTCCCGGCGCATGAAACGGGCCTGAAGTCCCTATGATGCCTCTTCAACATTTCAAGACCTTGAAGGGGCAGGGGACTTGGGCCACGTTAGGAACAGCCGATGACTGTTCTTACGCCCACCAAGGGGTGAGACTCTTTTCAGGCCTATTTCGGGCTGACGGCCTTCACACGAGAGGCGCATCATATGTTTGAAATCCCCCGTGGAGCTTTGTATCCGGTCCTGCCGCTGAGGGACATCGTCGTTTTCCCGCACATGATCGTGCCGCTGTTCGTAGGGCGCGAAAAATCGGTGCGCGCGCTGGAAGACGTGATGAAGGACGACAAGCAGATCCTGCTGGTCACTCAGAAGAACGCTTCACAGGATGATCCCACGCCTGCGGACATCTACTCCGTCGGCACTATCGGTACCGTGCTTCAGTTGCTGAAGCTGCCTGACGGCACCGTAAAGGTTCTAGTCGAAGGCGGACAACGCGCCTCGATCACGAAGTTTTCCGAGAACGACGACTTTTTCCAGGCTCATGCCGAACTGATCGAGGAAAAGGCTGGCGAGTCGCAGGAGCTTGAAGCCCTGTCGCGCGCCGTCGTTTCCCAGTTCGAGCAGTACATCAAGCTCAACAAGAAGATTCCGCCGGAAGTACTGGTGTCGATCAATCAGATCGACGAAGCCGGCAAGCTGGCCGATACCGTCGCATCCCATCTGGCGCTGAAGATTCCGGAGAAGCAGCAGCTTCTGGAGACGGCGACGGTCGGTGAGCGGCTTGAGCGGGTCTATGCCTTCATGGAAGGCGAGATCGGCGTTCTTCAGGTCGAGAAGCGCATCCGCAACCGCGTCAAGCGGCAGATGGAGAAGACCCAGCGCGAGTACTATCTGAACGAGCAGCTTAAGGCGATCCAAAAGGAGCTGGGCGAGTCGGAAGACGGCCGCGATGAAGTCGCTGAGCTCGAAGACCGGATCAATAAGACCCGCCTGTCCAAGGATGCACGCGAGAAGGCGCTGGCGGAGCTGAAGAAGCTGCGTTCCATGAGCCCGATGTCGGCGGAAGCTACCGTAGTCCGCAATTATCTGGACTGGATCGTCAGCATCCCCTGGAAGAAGCGTACCAAGATCAAGCGTGACATCAAGCTTGCCGAAGGTGTGTTGAACTCCGACCATTTCGGTCTTGAGAAGGTCAAGGAGCGCATCCTCGAGTACCTCGCCGTTCAGCAGCGCATGACCAAGGTCAAGGGGCCGATCCTCTGCCTCGTCGGTCCGCCCGGAGTCGGCAAGACCTCGCTCGGCAAGTCGATCGCCAAGGCGACCGGCCGCAACTTCGTCCGGATGTCGCTCGGCGGCGTGCGTGACGAGGCCGAGGTTCGCGGCCACCGTCGGACCTATATCGGCTCGATGCCCGGTAAGGTCATCCAGGGCATGAAGAAGGCGAAGTCGTCCAACCCCCTGTTCCTTCTGGACGAAGTGGACAAGCTGGGTGCCGACTGGCGCGGCGATCCGTCTTCGGCGCTGCTGGAGGTGCTTGATCCGGAGCAGAACGCTACCTTCGCCGACCACTATCTGGAAGTCGATTACGACCTTTCGGACGTGATGTTCGTCTGCACGGCCAATACGCTGCGGATGCCGCAGCCGCTGCTGGACCGCATGGAGATCATCCGCGTTGCCGGGTATACCGAGGACGAGAAGGTCGAGATCGCCAAGCGGCACCTGCTGGACAAGCAGCTGAAGTCGCACGGCTTGAAGAAGGGTGAGTTCACGGTTTCGGACGACGCTTTGCGCGACCTGATCCGCTACTACACCCGTGAGGCCGGCGTCCGCAGCCTGGAGCGTGAGATCGCCAACCTCGCGCGCAAGGCGATCAAGGAGATCCTGATGAAGGGTCTCGACAAGATCCAGGTCACCCGGCGCAATCTCGACAAATACGCCGGCGTGAAGAAGTTCCGCTTCGGCGAAGCGGAACTCGAGGATCTGGTCGGCGTCACGACCGGCTTGGCTTGGACGGAAGTGGGTGGCGAACTGCTGTCGATCGAAGCCGTTATGCTGCCCGTCAAGGTCAAGGTCACGACGACGGGCAAATTGGGCGAAGTGATGCAGGAGTCGGTCCATGCGGACGAGAGCTACGTCTAGTCAA
>NZ_JCACHA010000490.1:0-2200 GCF_059503625.1 Skermanella sp. | reverse complement strand
GGCGGCGGGATCACGAAGATCTCTGGCAGCTCCTCCGACGCCATGCCGGCGACTTGGCCGCCCCAGGTGCAGGTGTCGAGCACGATCTCGTTGGCGGCGAGGTCGAGCGGCTTCTGCACCTCGTCATGGACGTTGGTGCCGGTTTCCGTCCGGTGCTGCTGGAGCGAACCCCGCGAAACCATGACCGAGATCAGCTTGCAGGCGGTCTGCACATCGTTCAGCAGGGCAGTCAATTCCGTGTCCGGGCCGCCGCGCCGGCGCTGGTCCTCGATGATGAACTTCGCGAACGTCATGCTGCGATGCGGCATTGGTCCTCTCCCCTAGGTCCTCGGTGTTATTCTTTATTGTTTGCTTTTCTATGTAACTGCTTTTTTGGCTACTGGGCATTCTCTACTGGGCGAAGACGCGGCTGGCGCGGATATCGGCTTCCTCGATGGTCTGGAGCATGTCGGCGTTCAGCACGCCGCCCTGGGCGAACAGCCGGTTAGCCTGACGCAGCCGGGCACGGTCGAGGGCGTTGCGGATCGACCGGGCATTGGCGAAGCGCGGCTGGTCCATCCGCAGGTCGATGTATTCCTGCATCGCCTGACGCGCTCCGTCCGACAGCCGGTAGTGCAGGCCCGATACCATGGTGTCGGCGATGTTCAGCAGCTCGTCCGACCGGAAATCCGGGAAATCGACATGGTGCGCGATGCGGGACCCCATGCCGGGGTTGCTGGAGAAGAAGGTTTCCAGCCGGTCCTTGTAGCCCGCCAGGATCACGACCAGATCGGCGCGATGGTCCTCCATGACCTGAAGCAGGATCTCGATCGCCTCCTGTCCGTAGTCGCGCTCGTTCTCCGGCCGGTAGAGATAGTAGGCCTCGTCGATGAACAGCACGCCGCCCATCGCCTTCTTCAGCGCTTCCTTGGTCTTGGGCGCGGTGTGCCCGATATACTGGCCGACCAGATCGTCGCGGGTGACCGATACGACATGGTCGCGCCGGATATAGCCCAGCCGGTGCAGGATACCGGCCATGCGCCGCGCCACCGTCGTCTTGCCGGTGCCGGGATTGCCGGTGAAGCTCATGTGCAGCGATGGCGCCTCGGTCGAAAGCCCCAGTTGACGCCGGGCCTGATCGATCAGCAGCAGCGCCGCGATCTCGCGGATGCGGCTCTTGACCGGAACCAGCCCGACCAACTCGCGGTCGAGTTGGTCCAGGATCTCGCCGATATTGGACGCGGCGTAGAGCGCGTCGAGATCGACCGATGTCTGCGCCGGTTGCGTTTCGGGCGCCTGCGTTTCCGGCGGATGTGTCAATAAGCTGCTCATGCCGCCCTCCGCAACGGTTCGAGTTGGCCGCGCAACGCCGCCACGACATCGCGGTAGGAGCCGTCGGCGCTTTGGGCGCCGAAGATCGCCGAACCGGCGACGAAGGTGTCGGCCCCGGCCTCCGCGATGGCGCGGATGTTATCGACCTTCACGCCGCCATCGACCTCCAGCCAGATCGGCTGGCCACCGCGCGCCGCGTGACGGTCGATCCGCTGGCGGATATCGGCGATTTTGATCAGGGCTTCGGGGATGAACTTCTGTCCGCCAAAGCCGGGATTGACCGACATGACCAGGATCAGGTCCAGCTTGTCCATCACGTGGTCGAGGTAGTGGAGCGGGGTGGCCGGGTTGAACACCAGCCCCGCCTTGCAGCCGCTGTCCCGGATCAGGGACAGGGTGCGGTCGATATGCTCCGACGCTTCCGGGTGGAACGAGATGATGTCGGCGCCCGCCTTGGCGAACATCGGCACGATCGCATCGACCGGCTTGACCATCAGGTGGACGTCGATCGGCGCCTTGGTCCGGGGCCGGATCGCCTCGCACACGACCGGACCGATGGTCAGGTTGGGGACGTAGTGGTTGTCCATCACGTCGAAGTGGATCACGTCGGCGCCGGCGGCGATGACGTTCTCGACCTCTTCGCCCAGCCGGGCGAAATCGGCCGACAGGATGCTGGGAGCGATCCGGAAACTGCTGGTCATGCTGTCACCCCATTCTCCGCCTCAGTACCGCGCGCCTGATGGCTTCTCGGTCGCGTAGCTGCGGATCGTGTAGTTGACGTTGCGGCCCGGACCTTCGGCGCGCACCAGCTCGAAACCGTTCTCGTTGGACGGTCGGTTGATCAGGAAGGACATGCGGATCGTCTCGAAGCCCCGGTTGCTGTCGAACG
>NZ_JCACHA010000489.1:0-2201 GCF_059503625.1 Skermanella sp. | reverse complement strand
GTGTTCCGGATGGGACTGTCATCGATACGGATGTGTGTATCGTCGGGGGAGGGGCGGCCGGCATAACCCTCGCGATGGAGCTGCTGGGGCAGGGCCATCGGACATGCCTGCTGGAAAGCGGCGGGCTGGAGTTCGATGACGATGTGCAGGCTCTGAACGACGGCGACTGTGTCAGCGAACAGAAGATCGACCTCCTCTGGAGCCGGCTGCGCTATTTCGGTGGCACCACCGGCCACTGGGGCGGCAACTGCGCACCGCTCGATCCGCAGGATTTCGAGGAGCGGTCCTGGATCCCGGACAGCGGATGGCCCTTCGGCATCGATGAAATGGAACCGTATTATCCTCGGGCATACCGGTACTGCGAATTGCCGGTTCCGAACTTTTCAGCCGATTACTGGGCTGAGCAATCCGAATCCTTCAGGAACCGCCGGCTGTCCCTGAAAGGCGATCCGATCAGCGAAAAGATCTTCCTGAAAAGCCCGCCGACGCGGTTCGGCGAGGTTTACCGCACCGCTCTGGTGACGGCCGGCAACTTGTGCCAGGTCTACCTGAACGCCAATGTGGTGGAGATCGAGGCAGACGCCGAAGCGAAGCAGGCAGTATCGCTCAGGACCGGCGGGATCGACGGAAAGACCCATCGTTTCCGCGCCCGCGTCTTCGTCCTGGCCGCCGGCCTGGAAAACGCGCGCCTGCTGCTGCTGTCGGACCGGGCGCGCCCCCAGGGGCTGGGCAACGATCACGACACCGTCGGACGCTACTTCATGGCCCATACGACGCTCCGCACCGGCCGCGCCCTGCTGTCGATCCCCGATGGTACCGCCAGCTACTATGCGACGCTGGGCTGGGAGCAGCGCTTCCAGAGCGAGGTCAACCCCTTCATCGACGCCCTCCAGCCGAGCAGGGAAGCCCAGGAGCGCGAGGGCATCCTGAACACCGTCGTCTTCTTCGAGGAGTCCTACGAAGGGGAGCGCACGCCCGGTTTCATCGCCATGCGCCGGATCGCCAAGCAGATCGTCTATGGACGCGTGCCGGACAATCTGGCCCACGACCTCGGTACGGTGATCGGAGACCTGGACCAGGTGATCAAGGCGCTTTACGCCCGCAGCTTCGGCGACAGCTCCTATAGGATCCTCCAGACCCGCTTCTTCTCCGAACAGGCCCCCAACCGCGACAGCCGGGTCATGCTGGGGACGGATCTCGACGCGCTGGGACAACGGAAGCTGACGCTGGACTGGCGCCTGGGCGACCTGGACAAGCGCACGATCCTGCGCACGCAGAAACTGCTGGCCGAGCAGTTCGGAACGCTCGGCATCGGCCGCCTGCGCATGGATTTCCAGTCCGAGGACGAGCCTTGGCCCCGGGGTGTCGATTCCTCGGCCCATTTCATGGGCTCCACCCGCATGAGCCGCGATCCCCGGCGCGGCGTGGTGGACGAGAACTGCCGTGTCCACGGCATCGAGAACCTTTATGTCGCAGGCGGTTCCGTCTTCCCGACATCCGGCGCCACCATGCTCACCGTCAACATCGTGGCGCTGGCCGTCCGCCTGGCCGACCACCTTCGCGGCAAGCTGATCTGAGTAAGGGGAAGGAAGCGTCGCTTGGAAGCGGCATGAGCCTCTGGGCACCACCATCCCGATGGTGCCCGCTGCCGGAGTCGAACCGGCACAACCAAAGGTCGAGGGATTTTAAGTCCCTTGCGTCTACCGATTCCGCCAAGCGGGCCCAGGGAAGATACTGCTAAACTAGACTGCCCGCGTCGCACTCGCAAGCGCCTTGCAGAAGGGCACCCTGGCGCACATCTGGGAGGCCATGGAAAGCTTCGATATCAATTGGCTGGGACTCGTCTCGCTGCTGCTGGTAGCGCTGCTCGTGGCGCCGGCCGCCATCCGCATGAACCGGGGCGGGCAATGGCTGCCGAAGGCCGCCGTCTGGCTTGCGGTGCTCGTCGGCCTGGTCTTCGTCTACCAGACGTTCGGCCCATTCTGATCGGTTCATTTCAACCGGGCGGTTCCGACCGGATCTTCCGAACACGTTTTCGCTCGGATATCGGGACCTCAGTCGTGGTCGATCAGGCCGTTCATGGTCATGATGCCGACCGCCATCGCGATCGCGCCGAAGGTGACCATCAGCCCGAAGAAAAGCAGGAGGATGGCGATCACGCCATCCTCGCTTTGGCCCATCAGCGTCCTGAGCCCCGCGAT
>NZ_JCACHA010000488.1:0-2210 GCF_059503625.1 Skermanella sp. | reverse complement strand
ATCGTGACCTCAGTGATCAGTCGATCGAAAACAGCGGCAGTCTGCGATAATCGGGAATCCCACCCTGGGCGACGCGATCCTCGACCGCATCGTTCACAATGCCTACCGGATCGAACTGAGCGGGGATTCCCTGCGCAAACGCAAAGCCGAAGTCGAGCAAAAGTGACCACCACCGTCTGCCCGGCCCCCGCGGGGGCCGGGCAGACGGTGCAACCCGAGCTCGACGAAAGCTTGACCGGACCTGCGTCCCATGAGATGAGCACAATCGACCTGTCAGCATCCAGACCCGGCCGACATCAGATCGGTATGGTGGCCGGCTTCAGATCGGAATGATGGCCGACATCGCGTCGGAACAAGGGCCGGCTTCCGGTTGGAATTAGTGGCCGGCTTCGTCGGAATACACAATCAGGGAAACCTGGTTGCTTGAAGCGCCACGCAACCGATCCACACAAGATAGTTCGTCACTCGGCCGCCGTTTCAGGTTCTGAAAAAGCTTCATCAATACGCGGGCGGATCGCTGGCGGGGAAGGATTCGTCCGAGCTTTGATCGGTTTTGTCCCACGGGCGACGCAAATCGTCACGCATGGCGTCGGGACCTGCCGATCGAATCCGGGTTGAACGTTTGCCGTCACCGGCGGTTTCCGTGTCCTCCTCCTTGCCAAAGGCCACAGGCCGGCTGGTGCAATCTGTTTCAACTCCAGTTTCAGCGGCGATCTCCCGACACGCCTGAGTCCAGTGTTCGTCCCGCTTACCCTCGGGACATCCGTCACGCTCCCAGATCTCGTAGGCACGCCGCTGGATTTGTTCCTCAGGATTGTCATTCATTGTTGTTTCCTCCCGATTCAGTGAACTTCGCCGAGGAGCGCTTGCCTGACCGTCTCCTCGACCGGGCACTCGCTATTGCCACCGCTGCCGGTGCTTCTGCGCTTCCACGGTCTGACCGGCAACATACCGCATGACGGCAATGTCACCAACTCCGCGGCCGTCCGCCAGCGCCCGGGCGGCCGCGTAGAAGTCCATCCAGCACTCGTCCTCGTCGCTGCGGCTGAGCATGAAGGCTGTCCAGGCCAGGAGGTCGGTCCACCGATGCCGCCGGGGCTCGAGGACCTGCTCCAGCACTATCGCCTCCCGCCTTGCCGTGCTCAGGCGCTTGCCGCCGAGCAGAGACTGTACCTGATCGCCGTCCTCGAACCAGCTGTCCAGAAAGGGATACTCGTCCGCAAGCTCGGCACCTTCCGCCAGCAGGCCATCCAGCACGGCGGCCATGCGAGCTTCCGGCTCGATCCCCTTCTCCAGCATAATCAGCAGTGCTTCGGTCGACATCAGCTCCGGTTGAACCGAGTGCAGCCCCACTGTTTCCAGGAAGTCGACCAGAACGAACGGCGGCAGGGTGCCGGTCTCGAGGCTCACCGCCAGAAAATGCGCAGTCGCCGTCCTCAAAAACTCCCGATCAACTGCGTACTGACCAACGCTGCCGCCGGTCTGGAGCAGGATGCCCTCGACCTCGGCCCGGCTTATGCCATGCTGGGTCCAGGCATCGCGCACCCCGATGCCGTGCTTGAGCAGCAGGCTGCCCAGGGCGTGCCGGCGCCCTTCCCGGCAGACAACCAGGATGCCGATGGCGCCCGAGCCGTCAACACCCGATGCCAGGACATCCCGGACCTGGGCCTCGGGCCAGGAGGCGCAGTCGACGCCCTGGCGGCGGCAGGCCTGGATAGCCTGATCCAGCGTCGATCGGCTCCCGCCAGTTTCCGGCAGCCAATTGCGGACTGCAATCATGCGGCGGAGCATAACGGGCGTCACGAGCCCTCGGGGTGCTGCTTCCGCCAGGCTGTCGGCAATGCTTGCCCGCACGCCGGGCGACGGATCCAGCAGCCAGCCGACCGCGGCCTCTCGGGCCACCGGCTCGCTGGACTGCAGCAGCATCGCCGCCATGGCGCTGCGGTGTTCTTCCGGAAACGCAGCGCCCGTCTCGGTCAGATGGGCGTGCAGGGCGAAGACGTCTCCCTTGACACTCTTCGCCAGATCGGCAGCAAACTCCGCCATCTGTCCGGTGTCGGCCGCAGACTGATCGGCATTCTGCTCGAGAAGGCCGATCATGAGCGCGCGGAGATCCTCGCCGGGATCAAGCCTGGCTGTGGCAAACTCGCTCAGAAGAAGGAGCAGGAGCGCCGGGTCCATGTCCCCCGTGCGTCCGGCGGCGAGCACCC
>NZ_JCACHA010000487.1:0-2214 GCF_059503625.1 Skermanella sp. | reverse complement strand
GGCTGCGGGGGGACGGCATCGGTTGCTCCCAATATGGTTGGACGATCCTCCATCTGACAGTTTCGATGGAGGATCGTTCCCCCGCAGCCTCGGCGCGGTCTTACGCCCGCAGCTTGTCCATGTGCTGCTTCCGCAGCTTCGCCACCTTCGGCTCGATGATCACCTGACAATACGGCTGTCCGGGATTACGGGCGAAGTAGTCGTCGTGATAGGCCTCCGCCGGATAGAAGGTCGGTAGCGGTGAGACCTCCGTCACGATCGGGCGGTTCCAGATCCTGCGGTCGTCGACCGACTTGATGACGTCGCGCGCGATCCGCTCCTGCTCGGCATCGTGATAATAGATGACGGAGCGGTACTGCGGGCCGACGTCGTTGCCCTGGCGGTTCGGCGTGGTCGGGTCGTGGGTGGTGAAGAAGACCTCAAGCAGGTCTTCGTAGGAAATCACCGCCGGATCGTAGGCGATCTGGATCACCTCGGCATGGCCGGTGGTTGCGGTACAGACCTGCTGATATGTGGGATTCTCGACATGTCCGCCGGCATAGCCGGACTTAACGCTCTTCACGCCGCGCAGGTTCTGGAAGACCGCTTCGGTACACCAGAAGCAGCCGCCGCCGACGGTTGCCGTTGCCAGTTGCTGGTTCTCGGCCATCGTTGTTCATTCCTTGGGTAAGGGTATTCGCATGTTCCGCGTCCCAATGTGGTGCGCGGGATCCCTGCGGAAACCCGGCCTGCGGTAACATTCGCGCGATCATGCCGTCCTGGAAATCTCCAGCTTCAGTTCCTCGATCATCTTCTGCCGCATGATGAACTTCTGGATCTTGCCGGTGACCGTCATGGGGAAGGCTTCGACGAACCGGATGTGGCGGGGCACCTTGTAGTGCGCGATCCTGTCGCGGCAGAACTCGACGACCTCCTGCTCGGTCAGCGTCTCGCCCTCCTGGACGTTGATCCAGGCGCAAAGCTGCTCGCCGTAGCGCTCGTCCGGCACGCCGAAGACCTGGACGTCGGCTATCTTGGGATGGGTATACAGGAACTCCTCGATCTCGCGCGGATAGATGTTCTCGCCGCCCCGGATGACCATGTCCTTGATGCGGCCGACGATGTTGCAGTAGCCGTCCTCGTCCAGGACGGCCAGATCGCCGGTGTGCATCCAGCGCGACGCGTCGATCGCTTCCCGCGTCCGCTCCTCGTCGCCCCAGTATTCCCGCATCACCGAATAGCCGCGCGTCAGCAACTCGCCCGGAGTGCCGACCGGCACGATCCGGCCCTCGACATCGACGATCTTGACCTCCAGGTGCGGCTGGATGCGGCCGACCGTCGCCACCCGCTTCTCCAGCGGGTCGTCCACCGAGCTTTGGAAGCTGACCGGACTGGTCTCGGTCATGCCGTAGGCGATGGTGATCTCCCGCATGTTCATCTCGCCGGCCACCCGCTTCATGACCTCGATCGGGCAGGGGGAGCCGGCCATGATGCCGGTACGCAGCGTGGAAAGGTCGAACTCCTTGAAGCGCGGGTGGTTCAGGACGGCGATGAACATCGTCGGTACGCCGTGGAGGCCGGTGCAGCGTTCTTCCTGAACGGCGGTCAGGACGGCTTCCGGCTCGAAGCCTTCGCCCGGAATGACCATGCAGGCCCTGTGCGTGACGCAGGCGAGGTTTCCCAGCACCATGCCGAAGCAATGGTAGAACGGCACGGGGATGCACAGCCGGTCGTGCTCGGTCAGGCGCATCGCCTCCCCGATGAAGAAGCCGTTGTTCAGGATGTTGTGGTGCGTCAGCGTGGCGCCCTTGGGGTTGCCCGTGGTGCCGCTGGTGAACTGGATGTTGATCGCGTCGTCGAACTGGAGGACGTCCTTCAACTCGTCCAGTCTGGCGAAATGCTCTTCGCGCGCAGCGGCGGCGATATCGCCGAAGTTCAGCATGCCCGGCGTCCGATCCGCACCCATCCGGATGACGGTCCGCAGGCTCGGTACCTTGTGCGCGTCGAGCCTGCCGGGTTCGGCGTGGTCCAGTTCAGGCGCCACGTCGCGGATCATCGCGATGTAATCGCTGCTCTTGAAAGACGACGCCAGGATCAGCGCCTTGCAGCCGACTTTGTTAAGTGCGTATTCAAGCTCGTGGGTGCGATAGGCCGGGTTGATGTTGACCAGGATCAGCCCGGCCTTGGCGGTGGCGAACTGGGTCAGCACCCATTCCGCGTTGTTCTGCGACCAGA
>NZ_JCACHA010000486.1:0-2215 GCF_059503625.1 Skermanella sp. | reverse complement strand
AGACATGACGATTCCGGACACGACGCCCATGCCGAACGAGATCGCGAAGATCTTCGTCCAGAATTCCGACAGCATCCGGTAGACGTCCCGGCCGGTCCGCAACCACAGGGCTTCAAGCACCATGATCCAGTTGGCGAGGCCAATGGTGAAGGCAGGAAAAAGAATATGGAAAGATATCGTGAAAGCAAATTGAATACGAGACAACATCAACGGATCGATGTCCATTGTCCGCTCCGTCCTTGATCTACGTGTGCCCGGAACAGGGCTTTACCGCCCTTGGTTCCGGTACGACGAAGTTTGGAGCCGCATATCGCATTGACCAGTGCGACGACTTGGCATCCCTCTTTCGAGCGATCAATGGGCTTGCGGGCGATAAGTTGCCGCGAATTTTTTGTGGAATTTCAGCGAACGGCCGGTCTGCCGGTTGCGAGAGCGTCCAGCATGGCGGGCAGTTCGGTGAAGTGGTCGATGATCGCATCGGCGCCCATCTCGGCGGTGGGGAAGTGTGGATAGCCGTAGCTGACGGCGATCACCGGGATGCCGGCGCCGCGCGCCGCCGCGATGTCGTTGTGGTTGTCGCCGACCATCACGGCCCCGTCCTTGCCGGCGCCGAGCCGTTCCATCACCCAGGAAATATGGCCGCCGTCGGGCTTCCGAACGGGCAGGGTATCGCCGCCCGCGACGGATTCGAAGAACCGGGCGAGGTCGAGCTGGGCCAGCACTTCGGTCGTGACGCGCTCAGGCTTGTTGGTGCAGAGGCCGAGCTTGAGGCCGCGCGCCAGCAGGAGGTCCAGCGTTTCGGGAACGCCGGGAAAGATCGAGTCCGGGGAGGACGGTTGCTGTTCGTAGTAGTCGAGAAAAGTCTGGTAGATCTCGTCCGACGCCAGCGGGTCGATTTCGGCACCGGTCGCGGCGAAGGCGCGCCGCAGGAGGATTGGCGCTCCGTCGCCGACCATGCCCCGGACCTGCTCCACGCCGATGGTGGGACGGCCGTAACGGGTGAGCAGCTTGTTGACCGCCCCCGTGATGTCCGGGGCGCTGTCGATCAGGGTTCCGTCCAGGTCGAAGATTACGGCTTGAAGCTGAGGCATCCGGTTGTTCCGTGTGAGGGATTGGGCGTGAGTGGATTGTTGAACGTTAAATGGGCGGTTTTCGGTCAAGTCCGGATCAAGGGCTTTGGTCGAGCGCTCAAGGTGTGGCACAAGGGGGCCAATCCTCACCTGAACGCAGATCAGACGAAAACCGCACCATGACACTGACGCATCATACCGAAACCCGCCGTCCGCTCGCCTGCATTATTCTGGCGGCGGGCAAGGGCACCCGCATGAAGTCGGATCTGCCGAAGGTGCTGCACAAGGTTGCGGGCCGCTCCATGGTCGCCCATGTCGTGGCGGCCGCATCCCTGCTGGCGCCGGAGAAGATCATCGCGGTGATCGGCCCCGGCATGGAATCCGTCGCGGCGGAGGTCGCTCCCCACGCCACCGTCGTCCAGGAGAACCAGCGCGGCACGGGCGACGCCGTGATGGCTGCCCGTGCGCTGCTCGATGGCTTCGACGGCGACGTGCTGGTCGCTTATGGCGATACGCCGCTGGTGACGGACAGGACGCTGGGCGCCATGGTGCAGGCCCGGCGGGAGGCTTCCGATCCGGCCGTCGTCGTGCTCGGGATGCGGCCTGCCGCACCCGGTGCCTATGGCCGGCTTATCCTGGGGGCCGAGGGCGGGCTGGACGCCATCGTGGAATACCTGGACGCGACGGAGGAGCAGCGCGCGGTCACCCTGTGCAATGCGGGGCTGATGGCGTTCGACGGTGCGCGGCTGTTCGGCCTGCTGGACAGCATCGGCAGCGACAACGCGAAGGGCGAGTACTACCTGACCGATGCGGTCGCGGTGGCGCGTGCCGCCGGCCATGCCTGCCGCGTCGTCGAAGCGCCGGCCGATGAGGTCGTCGGCGTCAATTCCCGCGCGGAACTGGCGGAAGTCGAGCTTATCATGCAGCGCCGGCTGCGCGCGGCCGCGATGGCTGCCGGTGCTACCCTGGCCGATCCGGACACGGTCTATTTCAGCCACGACACCCGGCTGGGCCGGGACGTACTGGTCGGGCAGAACGTGGTGTTCGGCCTGGGGGTCAATATCGCGGACAAGGTCGAGATCAAGCCGTTCTGCCACCTGGAAGAAGTCATCGTATCGCCGGGCGCCATCATCGGCCCGTTCGCG
>NZ_JCACHA010000485.1:0-2223 GCF_059503625.1 Skermanella sp. | reverse complement strand
CGCACCACAAAATCCCGGGACCAAACAGCTAGACCAGATGTCC
This sequence comes from Skermanella sp., assembly GCF_059503625.1. NCBI lineage: Bacteria > Pseudomonadati > Pseudomonadota > Alphaproteobacteria > Rhodospirillales > Azospirillaceae > Skermanella > Skermanella sp. The sequence continues at coordinate 2,180 of NZ_JCACHA010000485.1, read as the reverse complement.
GCCTGAGATAGGAGCGCCCCGTCCAGAGGCCGATGACGGTGCCGTTGAGCACGTTCAGCGCGGCGAACAAGGTCGTGGTGCCGTGGCGCTTGTAGTCGTGCGTCATGGTGCCTGCACGAGCACGTTTCAGCGGCAGCCCTGGTTGGGTGCGGCTGAGCGCCTGGATCTGGCTCTTCGTGTCTACCGCCGGCACCAGCGCCCGGTCGGCCGGGTTCATGGCCAATCTGACGATGTTGATCATCTTCGGCAAAAGCCGGGTCGTTGGATAGCTTGAAGCGACGTACCAGGTGCGGCTTCAGCCTGTGTGCCTGGCAGATATTCTGCACCGAACTCACCGCAATGCCGACCGCCCGGGTCATCACTCGCGCCGTCCAGTGGGTCGGAGCAGGCGGCCTCTCCGTCGTAGCCTTGGTGACCACCTGCTGCACCACCGAAGCCGCCAGGGGCTTGCGGCCGGACGGACGCGTCTTGTCACGCCACAGGCCGTCCACCCCCGCAGCCGTAATCCGGGCTTGTCAGCGCCAGACTATAAACTTCGACCGTCTAGTCCGGCGCATGATCTCCATGGTGCCGACGCCTTCACTGAGCAACACAATCTGGGCTGGCCAAGCGTGCTTCCGCGGTGTGTTCCGATCCGCTACCAGCCGCTCCAGCCCTGCCCGATCCTCAGGCGAAAGCTGGATCTCCACTCCGGTCCTCATCAGGACCCAATCGCGTACCCCACCCTACCAGGGAATCCTCCGTCCCGGTCAGAACACCAAAGACGAACACAGCAACGTCGGCTCAGAGCGGTGGATCGGCCACCATATCCGGTGCCCTGGGCTCATCCTCCGACTCAATAATGCGGCGCGCCCGCGCCCAATATTCATCGGCTCGACCCTCAGGGCGGCCGTCCTCTTCCCACAGTGTATAAGCCCGCTCTCTGATGCGGGTTTCCCGATCCTCATTGGTGTCGGACATCATCATTTCCTCCTTTACGAGCGAACGCGGTGGGGAGTGGTCACTGCCCATCGGCCACGATGCAAGCCCCTTGCCCGGGTCGAGCATTGGCTGCCCCGTAACCTAGCGCGTCGGGGGCTGGACTAGTGGGGTAATCGTAGGTGAGAGGCCACGGCTAAGTTCGAATCCGCAATCATCCAAACAGCAATTACTGTTGGACGCCTGACCGTTGGCTTGCCTCCGGACGGAGTCGAAAGTGCGCGCCCCGGCGCACCTGGATGCACGCTGGCCGCCGCTGCCGCACTGGAAACGGCTAAGCGCACCAAGGGCGCGCTCAAAGCAGCAACCGCAACTCTGGACAGCGCTCGTTCCGAATGGGAAGCCGTGCGGGATGTCGCATCGCTGATTGGCGCGCGGCTGGATGGTCCGACGCAGGCGGCGGTGCTTCGATCAGCTCGTGCGCTCGCTGTGGCCCGGTCCGCGCAGGCGCGCGCCAACGCGGTTCATTTGGACACCCTGGAAAACGTGACCGAGACCCGCACGGTAGCTTGGCCGCCTGGCGGCAACACGACAACCGGATCCCTGCCAAGCCTAGGGTCAGCAACGTTGCGGGCTTGGGTCACCGGCGGGTACGACCTTGGCCAAGCGGAAGTGGCAATGAACATCGAGCGCTCTCCCCCTCGAGAGCAAAGCGCCGGTGCGGCATCCATCGGTGGGAGTTCGGCAAGCATAGCTGGCGAATCTGCAACGCTTGGTCTCCGCTACCGTACGCCCATGAACGGCATGCTGATTGCACGCAGCCCATCCTTCACCGAACCCAAGCTGCTTGCCGCAGGCCCGGTGCCACAGCTAGGCCAGATGATGGTGCTCCCGTTCTGGAACGGCTCGTTCCAGCAGAATGCCCTAGGCGCCACCTTTGCGGAGGACGGGCGGCTGTTGACAGCCAGCTATGGCGACTCAGCCAATCGGGCGGAACGTCTGAGCGAAACCGCCGCGAAATTGGCTCAAATGGCACCCCAAGCAGCAGCGGAGATCGCAGCGGCTCGTAACTTCGCGGTCGAGCGCGAGACTGCCCGGGTTCGTGCGCGGCGTGATTTGTACCAGCCTTTGAGGGACGAGCGCACTGCACAGGCCGCCCTTGCTCCCTCGCCTGAGGACCCGAGTGAGCGGAGGAGGAAGCTCTTCGCTACCGAGTCAGCTGTGAAATAGGCTGAAGGTGGCGATCTTCTGCGGATTTCTGG
>NZ_JCACHA010000484.1:0-2229 GCF_059503625.1 Skermanella sp. | reverse complement strand
AGCAGGAAACGGCCGCTACGAATTTGCCGACTCATCATAAAAAGATGCAATGATATAATAATCGTCTTCTGGTGTCGTCCAGGTTACAGATAGGGCCGCATTCCGCAGCGACACTCATAGACCTCCAAATTTTATTATCGTAAGGATCGGCTATGCGGAAGTTGTTAATGGGAAACATCATAAGGGACCTTGCTCTCCCCAATCGGCATCCTTCAAGTGGAGAGCCGGTGGAATTGGCTGCCACCTTCCTTCACTTGGCTTGTTCTGTCCTGAGCCACGCCGTGAGAGTGGTGCGACGATAGACCGTCGGATATGCCGTCCGATATTCGCCGCCAGCCGGACGCCGACCTTGGAGCGATGATATGGAACGGAAACACTACCTGGACCATCTCAGAGCTTTTCTGATGTTCCTGGGTATCCCGTACCACACCGCCATGATCTACTCGACCAACATCGACTGGCTGGTATCTTCTGTCGAAACGTCGTTTCTGCTGACATGGATGTTCCAGTTCACCCACACGTTCAGGATGCCTGCATTCATGATCGTCTCGGGCTTCTTCGCCATGATGATGATCCGGAAGCAGGGCGACGCCGTGTGGCTGAGGAGCCGGTTTTTCCGGCTGGGCGTGCCCCTTGTCACCGTGGCGCTCCTGGTCAATCCCTGGCAGATGCTGGCGAGGGCGCTCGCCGTTTCCGATAACCCGGATGCCTGGCGGAACTGGCTGTCGTTGCTGTCCAGTCCGGGTGGACACTGGGTCGAACAGCTATGGTTCCTGGCCGATCTGCTGATCTACTCGACGGTGCTGGCCCTGGGATGGAGGTATGGCGCGAAGGTACGGCTGGGGCCGCTATGCAATGCCGGATTGGACCTGATCGGCCGCGACCGGAAGAACGCCGTCCTGGCCTTGATCCTGACAGGAACCGGTGTCGTCGCGGCGGCGACTGCGGGCAGCATGCTTGACCTGAACATTCTGCTGTCGGGAATGATCCAGACGATACGGACCGTTGCCTTCGCGCCGTTCTTCCTCCTGGGGGCGGCCCTGGCCTATCGTCCCGAATGGCTCGAGAAGTTCACCACCATCCATTGGCCTGCCTGTGTCGCCGCTGCGGTGGCTTGCGTGATCCTGACGCTCGTGGAGCCGAGGGAGGAGCCGGTCTACAAAGCGGCGAGCTACTTCCTGACGCCTGTTGCCGGTATCCTGTCGGCCCATGTGCTGCTGTGCGGCGCCCGCCGCTGGTTCAACCATGCCAACGCGCTCACCAGAAGGATGGCGGATGCCTCCATGGACGTTTACCTGTTCCACATGGTTTTCGTCTGCTGGTTCGGTCTGCTCTTCACGAATACCTCATGGCCCGTGATGGGCGAGTTCGCCTTGATCGTGATCGGAACGACGATCGCCTCGTTCGGCGTTCACGGCCTGGTCCGCAGGAGCGAAACGCTCAGGTTCCTGTTCAACGGAGTTTCATCGAGCGGGGTCTCACCGGGTGGCCGTTCCCGAGAACGCCGGTACGTGCGGGGTTTGCAGAATGGACCGTAAGCGCCGTCGTCGTCCGGCTCGCCACGCCTTCCTCCTTCTTCAGTTCCGCCGTCTTTTGTCCGCCGGACTGTAGCCGATCGGCAAGGAGACGAAAATAACGAATCGAACAAATAGTGAACGACATAATACGTCTGACGTGATAGTGTCCGGTCAGGAAGGCTCGCTTTGCTGGTCCGGCCAGCCGCGAAGCAGGGCTGTGGCACCGAACATCAGAGACTTTTTCCATGGCGTTCAAACGAGTTGACAAAGATATCCTTCCCCCAAGACGCTGGGCGTTGAAGGGCCGGTACGGCGATGGCAAGTCGACTTTCATCCTGGCAATGCAGCAGCCGGCGCTGATCGTGGACGCGGACGGACGCCGCCACGAACTCAAGGGCGGGGAACTGTACGAGCTGAGCGAGGAACCGGCGGACAACCGGTCGGTCGAGCGCATCCAGGACCTCCTGGACCGGAACATGCCGGGATCCGGCATCAAGACGATCGCGATCGACAGCATCACGTCGCTGATCGGCAGCTCAATCGCGCGTGCGATGCTGGACAACGCGGCCGACCGCAACAGGAACAAGAACCAGGCCTGGGTGGACAAGGCCGAGAAGATGCGCCTGCTCCAGGACTCCGTCACGGCGCATGGAACGCATGTCCTGTGGGTCTGGCACCTCGAGGACGCGCAGCTCAACGGTCAGACCCATAT
>NZ_JCACHA010000483.1:0-2233 GCF_059503625.1 Skermanella sp. | reverse complement strand
GGTGACTGGAAGAACACTCAGCCCGATTTTTCTGACTTCGATCTGGCCTTCGACCTGAACCAGTAGAAAGATCCACGATGACAGGATTGCCGAAGGGGAGCGGGGCGAAACGTTTCGCTTTTCACAGCCGTTCCACCCGATCGCATCGCCAAACCTGGTCCGGCTGGGATTTCCCCGACAAGCTTATTCATCGGAGTTGCACAACCGGCAGATCATCCCAGCTTATTTCATGTGTCGTTTCTGCGGGATCCGGCAATCCCGGGCTGCCCTGTCCGTCGCGTCATGTTGGCATATGATGCTGGCTCGGTGGCTGTTGACGACGGCTCCAGACATAGCCCGCCAGCCGCCCACACGTCAGTCTTTTTCAGGTCAAAGTTACATTTCGATCAGCACAGGGCGGCACGCTCCGTCTGCGAGCAGACTCTGAGGCGAGACCCGACGGAACCCGCAATAACCGAGCGGCGCTGTTAGGGAAAATCAGGCTGACATCTCGGCCGCGGCATCGAGACCCGACTGGTAACGCGGCAGGGTGATCTCAACCATGGTTCCGATACCCAATCGGCTTTCCATGACGATCCAGCCATCATGAAGTTCAACCAGCCGCTTTGTGATAGCCAGGCCCAGGCCCGTTCCCCCGTGACGCCTGGTGTACCCCGAGTCAGCCTGCCAGAACGGCTCAAAGACATGACAAACGTCTTCAGGAAACATGCCAACACCGCTATCGGCGATCCGGATCGTCGCGGATCCAGCCTCCTCTCCAATCGTCACCACCACGGATCCGCCCGGAGGAGTAAACTTTATGGCGTTGCCGATGACATTGATGATGGCTTGGCGCATCTTTGCCTCATCGGCCAGGACGTCGATCGGATATTCGGGACCGTTTAGTTTCAGTTCGATCTCAGCTGCGGCTGCTTGTCCCTTCATCATTCGGAGCGCCTCGCCGACAGGATGCTTCAGATCGATCCGCCGCGGCAAGAATTCGGTTTTGCCCGACTCGATCCGCGAAAGATCCAGAATCCCTTCAACAAGACCGAGCAGGTGCTGGCCGCTTTCATGAATATCGCCCGCGTACTCGGTCACTTTTGCCTGAGGTAGATCGCCGGCGTAAGTCTGCAGCATGTCCGAGAAGCCGATGATGGCATTCAGCGGTGTGCGCAGTTCATGGCTCATCATTGCCAGGAAACTCGATTTGGCTTGATTTGCCGTTTCCGCCGCGAGACGGGCGGCCTCGGCCGAAGTGCGCGCCGCCTCGGAGCGATCCCGCTCAGTGGCGAGATCGGCCGCCGTCACTTCCAGCCGCTGTGCCAGTTGATTGGCGGAGTCGTAAGCTACCGTCAGATCGGCCAGCGCCTTCTTCGTCCTGCTCTCAGCCTTCTGGCGGCGCCTGAGTTCCTGTGCAACAAGAAAACCAGACAACAGAATCGCGCCTGAGAGCAGAAGGAGCATGCTGCCCTCTTGAATGATACGCGTCCGCCATTCCGCCAGAATCTGGTTCATGGAGTATGTGGCCGTGACCACGAGCGGCAATCCCGGAAGCCGCTTGTAGCCAATGAGGCGGTCAGGGCCATCGAAGATGTCGCTGACTCGGTAAATACTCTCCTGCGCTTCGATCAGGTATTTGGTGAATAGAGGATTTCCAGCAATGTTCATGCCAACCAGACTCTCGGCATAGGGATGGCGCATCAAGACATCGCCCGAGCGGGTCAGCAGGCTCGTTTTTCCGTCGTAGTCAAGATCAAGGTCGGTGTAGAGATTCCTCAAGTGAACCGCATCGATAATCGCGAACACAACACCCTCAAAGGTTCCATGAGGCCCCGGAATACGACGGCTCATGCCGAACACAGCCTTGCCACTCAGCTGACTTAGGAAGGTTTCGGTGATATACGGTCCATGTACCTTCCACTCCTTGTGCATGGAGAAGTATGAACGATCCGATGCGTTCATATGGCGGGCGGGATACTTCAAGGAGTCCACGACGAGATTGCCGTCCTCATCAAGTAGAATGATGCTGGAGACGATTGGCGATGATGCGACGTGCCCAGCCAGGAGCTGGTGCATCTCCTTCGGCCATGAGCCCAGCTGGCGAGCCGTACGGTACTGAGCGATGACCAGGCGGAGTGTAAGATCGACTGCCTCGAAGCTACGTGAGGCGTGATGCTCCAGAACACGGGTAACACTTCTTAACGACCTTTCGGCCCGTTCGATATGCCGGTCCTTCTCATTCCAGGCATGA
>NZ_JCACHA010000482.1:0-2238 GCF_059503625.1 Skermanella sp. | reverse complement strand
ATCAGGGAATCATAAGCGATTCCAATGCCTCAAGCTTTTTCCGGACGGACACTTATCCGCCAAGGCCTTTCCCAACAAGCTGCCCCGAGATCTGACAAAGCCCGATCAGTCAACTGAAATGCCCGCCTTTTCAATCAGAGAAGCCCACTTCGTCAAATCCGTCTTGATAACCTCAGCAAAGTGCTCCGGCGTATCGCCGACCGGTTCCGCCCCCTGCTCAAGCAGCCTCTCCTTGACTGTCGGCACGCCTAAAATGGCGACGATCTCGCTGTTCAGCCGATCAATGATCTCCTTGGGCGTTCCGGATGGCGCCAGAACACCAAACCAGGGTGTCGCCTCATATCCTGGCAGGCCAGCCTCGGCGATCGTCGGCACTTCCGGCAGGATCGGCGTGCGGGCCGCCGATGTCACGCCGAGCGCCATCAGCTTGCCAGCTTTGATCTGCGGCAGCGAGGAGGGCAGATTGTCGAACATGATCATCAACGGCACCTGGCCGCTGATCATGTCGACTACGGCCGGTCCACTGCCTTTGTAGGGAATGTGCTCGATGTTGGTTTCGGTCATCGCCTTGAACATCTCACCGGACAGGTGGATCGAGGAGCCGTTGCCCGAGGAGGCGAAGTTCAGCTTGCCGGAGTTCGCTTTGGCGTAGGAGATCAGTTCCGCCACCGTGTGGAAAGGTGCGGATGGATGGGCGACCAGAACGTTCGGTACGACCGCTACGATCGACACCGGGGCGAAATCGCGCACCGGATCGTAGGGCATGCGCTTGTAGATCGAAGAATTGATGGCGTGGGTGCCGATTGTGCCCATGACCAGGGTGTAGCCGTCGGGTGCCGCTTTGGCAACAACCGCCGTGCCGGTGTTGCCGCCCGCGCCCGCACGGTTGTCGATCACGATCTGCTGGCCAAGCCGCTTGCTCAACTCCTCGCCGACGATGCGGGCCAGAATGTCCGTCGTGCCACCGGCCGAGAACGGCACGATCATCGTCACCGGTCGCTCTGGGTAGACCGCGTGTGCCGGCGCCGCGACCATGAGCGCCAGACCCAGCGCCAGGGCAGTAAAACGGCCGAAACGCCGCGCAATGTAATGATGCATAGTCATTTTGCCTCCCCTGTGATCCGCTGCCTTAGAGCGGGGCGGTACCAAGCGTGGTTCCGCCACAGACATAGAGCACCTGCCCGGTGATGAACCCGCTCTCGGGGGCCAGGAAGAACATGACGGCCCGTGCCACGTCTTCCGGCGTACCAAACCGCCCGACCAGAATGCTGTCCATGATACGGCGGGTCTGCGGACTGTCGGCCGGGTTGCTCTGCATGAACAGGTCGGTCGCGATCGGCCCGGGCGCGACTGCGTTGACAGTGATCCTATGCTCTCCCAGCTCCATGGCCCAGGTCCGCGTGAAGCCGAGCAGACCGGCTTTGGTCGCCGAGTAGACGCTGCGCTCGGGCTTTCCCAGAACTGCCCGTGTCGACACGTTGACGATCCGACCGTGACGGTTCTTCTTCATTGCCGGAAGTACCGCCTGGGTCAGAATCAGGCTCGTCGACAGGTGCAGCCTGACGACATGGTCGAGATCCGCGAGGGTCGCCGCCTCGACACGGCCGGGGCGGGTGGAGCCGGCGTTGTTGACCAGCTCGGTGATGGCATACTGGTTCGTGACGGCCTCGGCGGCATTGCGCGTCGCCAGTGTGTCGGTCAAGTCTACCTGGTGGAAATGCAGCCGCTGATGCTCGACACGGGGCGGCTGAATGTCGAAGTTGACGACACGTGCGTCCTCAGCGAGCAAGCTGCGGCAAAGCGCTTCGCCAATCCCTGCACTGCCCCCGGTGACCAGACAGACCCTTTCTGGCATTACCTCTCCTTCCTGACGAAGCGAAAGCAACACGATGTCTCAACAGTCACGAACTCCAGGTCGTTTCATGTTTGAAGTGAGGCTGGGGAATGGATTGACGCCCAACGGCAACCATCACGCTCCAAGCGGTCCGCACGAGGCGCGCGGTCCATCGATCTTCTAACTGGTTCTGTAATGCAGTTCCGGGATATGCAGGATCCCTGAGAAGCGGTTGCTGGTGATGAGCGTGACTGAGCTGGAGATTGACGAGGCGATCCGGGAGGCGTGGACGATCCTGTATGCCGAACCAGCGGCCTCACCGTCGGCGCGCCGGCTGGCAGCAGCGCTGCTGGCGATAACCGGGGGCACACCAGCCCATCCGCACTGGGTGACCCCCAATGACC
>NZ_JCACHA010000481.1:0-25773 GCF_059503625.1 Skermanella sp. | reverse complement strand
CCTCATGCTGCGAAGGCTATGCCGAAGAACAATATGATCCCGGACGGACACTAAGACCTGCAGACATCCTGTTCCTTGCTCGGCATCATCTTGAGCAGCAAATGTTCCGCGGAAAGGAAGGCCATGCTCCACCTCTTACACGCAGTGGGCCTGCTGTGCGCGGCTCTGTCGATTTCATCCGCTAGCGCGCAGAACGCGGTCACTATGATCGTAGGTTACCCGCCAGGTGGTGCCACAGACCTCATGGCTCGCATCATGCAGCCGGAGCTAGCAATCGCGCTCAGCAGCCAGGTTGTGGTCAAGAACACCGCTGGAGCCAACGGCGCGGTTGGCGCACTTGAGCTTGCGCGCTCTCGGCCTGACGAGACGACCATTTTGCTTGCGCCGGGAGGCTCACTCGTGCTGACGCCTCAAACGAGAGGAGCGCCGTTCCAGCAGACCGATTTTCTGCCGATCTGCCAGGTCACGGCTGCTCTTGTCGTCATGATGACGCCGCAGGATTCCGGCTTGCGCAGCCTGCAGGACGTCATCGCACGAGCCCGCGAAACGCGGGGTACCCTGCCCTACGCGAGAACTGGCCCAGGCGGAACGCCACATATCAGCATGATCGCGTCGGAGCGCCTCACCGGGATCGAGATGAACCATATCCCCTTCCGGGGCTCGGGCGAAGTGATGCAAGCCATGGCGTCGAAGCAGGTCCCGCTCTTTACCGATCAAGGCAATCTGGTCAGGCAGTACAACCTGCACCCCATTGCCGTCTTCAGTGAGACGCGGACCCAGGAGTTCCCGGACACGCCCACGATGCGCGAACTAGGCTGTAATCTGGTTTTTACCATCTGGTCTGGCCTTTACGCACCAGCCGGAACACCCACCATGGTTCTTGATCGAATTGAGGCGGCGTGCCAACGTATGATGGCCGCTCCCGCTGTTGTAGAGGGCTTGCGCAGGATGGATATGCCCATCCAGTACTGTTCCAGAGCTGACTTCACGGCGTACCATGCCGCAGAATATGGCCGATTCGGCAAACTGGTTCAGGAGTTCAACTTGCGGGTTAACTAAACTGTTGGGGCGATAGCGCCGGCGTTCGCCTACGCCGGCCACAACTCCGCCCGCTCATAGATGCTGGTGAACTGCTCCGGCTCGGTCATCGACCGCCCTGTCGCTGTCACCAGCACACCCGTGGCAAAGACCTTGTGCTCTGACTATAAGGCTTCGGCGCCTGAGCTTTTGACCCGACAGTAGCCAACAGGCGCCGAGTATCTGGTTCTACGCTTTGAGATGCTGGGCCAGGTGCTTGTTCATCTCGAACATGGTCACCTTGTCCTTGCCGAACACCTTGCGCAGTTTGTCGTCAGCCAGGATCTCGCGGCGGTTCTCCGGGTTTTGCAGGTTGTTGGCCTTGATGTACTCCCACACCTTGCTCACCACCTCGCCTCGCGGGAGGGGACCGACCCCGACCACCGCGCTCAGTTCTTCCGATGGCTTCAGCGGCTGCTGCAACGCATTCGCTTTGCCGCCGCCCGTCTTCGCTGCGGCCTTCTTTGGCTTTTCCGCTGCTTTGGTCGCCATATGGCCTCCGGGAACATTGTAGCCGATTCGCGCAGCTATCTTTGCACAGCGCAGTGCACCGACGGCAGCCCAATCAACTCAAAATTGGATTGCGCAGAAACTCCGGAATTTCCATGTGCCCGTCGTCGGCATACTATCGGCCGGCCGACCACCATTATGGGCGCAGTCGCCGCGTCGATGCTCTGCTCCGGCCGCTGCTTGGCAGTGTGAAGATTGCTTTGCTGGGCGTTAGAGCCGGTGCGCGTACCTGTTGACGCCGAAGGTTCGTCTGACCAGGAAACCCGTGAGCGTTGCAACACAAACCGTGGTCAAGGGACGCTCTCACCTGCAGCTTCGTGTCTCCAGTGAGCCGGCCCGTGATTGCCTCGACCTTGCCCTTCGCTTGCTGAGCGGCACCGGCGACGCAGTCTGAATCCATGATAATCGCTGCTCCGATTGCGGCATGTCCGGCGAGTACGTTGGACGATTGCGAGCTAGAGCAAACTCCGATCAGGTGGAATCACCTGATTGGAGTAATTTGCTCGACCAAACAACAAGCTAGAGCGGGTTTCGTGAGCCAGGTCGAACGGAAGCCGCTCTAGCAGTTTGTCGGATTCCCATCTGGTCTGAAATGGGCGAATCTGGCGGGCATGACAGGGTTCATTCCGTTCAGCCGCGAGCAGGCCTTTCTGCTACCGCCGGATGCCAGGGACTGGCTGCCGGCGGACGACGTGGCGCACTTTGTTGTGGCAGCGGTGGATCGGGTGCCGCTAGGGGCCTTTGCGGTGCGGCCGATCCCGGGCGGCCGCGCGCAGTATCACCCGCGCCTGCTGCTGGCGCTGCTGATCTACTGCTACGCGAACGGGATCTTCTCCTCACGGCGGATCGAGCGGGCAACACACCGCGACCTCGGGGCGCGCTATGTGGCGGCGAACCTGCACCCTAACCACGACACCATCGCCGCCTTCCGCCGGGCCAACCGCGCTGCCTTCGAGGCGGCCTTCCTGCAGGTGCTGCTGCTGGCGCGCGAAAGTGGCCTGTTGCGGCTCGGGACGGTGGCAATCGACGGCAACAAGCTCGACGCCAACGCCTCCAAGATCCGCTCGGTGCGCTATGACCGGGCGAAGGTGCTGCGCGCCAAGCTCACCGCCGACATCGCCGCGCTCACCGATCGCGCGGAGGCGGCCGACGCCGAGGCCCAGCCCGACCCGCAGGCGCTACCCGCCGAGATCGCTCGGCGCGAGGCGCTGAAAGCCAAGCTGGATGCCGCCTGCGCTCGGCTTGCGGCCGAGGCCCGCGCCGAAGCCGAGGCCGCCCGGCCCGAGTATGAAGCCAAGCGCGCCGCCTACGAGGCCAGGACGGGCCGCCGCGGCCGCCCGCCCAAGCCGCCCAGTGACGACCCGCCGCCCGAGCGGCAGTCCAACCTTACCGACCCCGACAGCGCGCTGATGCGCCGCTCCGACGCGCACGAATACCGCCAGGCCCACAACGACCAGGCGGTGGTCTGCGCCGAGGGCTCACAGCTGATCCTCGCCACCGGCGTCGTCGCCACCTCAGCCGATGCGCCGAGCTTTGCCAAAACCATCCTCGGCATGCAGCAGGGCATCGGCCTACCCAGTACGGTGCTCGCCGATACCGGCTTCGCCTCAGCCGAGGCGGTCGCCATCCTCGAGGCGCAGGGGATCGAGCCGCTGGTCGCCATCGGTCGTACCCAGCCACACCGACGCTACGACTTCCGCCCTCCACCCAAGCCGAAGACCAGGCGCCGCGTCACCGAACCCTGGCGCCTCGCCATGCTGGAGAAGCTGGAAACCCCCGATGCCAAAGCTCGCTACGCCCGCCGCAAGCAAACCGTCGAACCGGCCTTCGGCATCATCAAGTCAGCCCTCGGCTTCACCCGCTTCCATCTCCGCAGCCTCGCCAAGGTCACAGCCGAGTGGACCCTGATCGCACTCGCCTACAACTGCCGCAGGCTCCACAACCTGCGGCTGGCCGCCTGATCCACAATCCAACCAGCCCCTCGTCAGCAGAGCCAAACCCGACAAGCTGCTAGTAGCGTGATAGAGTTGGCCTGGTACCACTGGGTCACCGGTGGCTACTCGGACTACGCGGCGAGCCACTCCTTCAGCTTCGACCAACGGCGGCGGATCTGCTGGCCACGGACGGCGATGGAAAGCGCCTTGCGCTGGCCAACCAGCACCACCAGCCGCTTGCCCCGGGTCACGGCGGTATAGATCAGGTTGCGCTGGAGCATGGGGTAGTGCTGGGTGGTGACCGGGATCACCACGGCCGGGTACTCGGAGCCCTGACTCTTATGGACGGTGGTGGCGTAAGCCAGCACGAGCTCGTCCAGCTCACCGAAGCCGTAGGCGATCTCCCGGCCCTCGTAGTCGACCACAAGCTCGCCGTCTTCCAGGCTGATCCGGCGCACGATGCCGAGGTCGCCGTTGTAGACCTCGCGCTGGTGGTCGTTGGCCACCTGCATCACCTTGTCGCCGGGGCAGAAAGTCCAGCCAAAGCGCTCCACCCGCATCTCGCCCGGCGGGTTCAGCACCCGCTGCAACTCGATGTTGAGCGACCGCGCCCCGAGCCCGCCGCGGTTCATTGGGCAGAGCACCTGGACGTCCCGCACCGGGTCGAGCCTGAAGCGGCGGGGAATGCGGTCACGGACCATGGCCAGGAGTTTCTCCAGCCCGGTCTCTGGATCGGCCACCTCGACGAAGTAGAAGTCCGAGTCATCCTGCGGCTTGAGGTCCGGCATCTTGCCGCGGTTGATCAGGTGGGCGTTGGTAACGATTTGGCTGCCGGCGGCCTGGCGGAACACCTCGGTCAAGCGAACCACCGGGACCGTGCCGGAGCTGATGATGTCGGCCAGCACCTGCCCCGGTCCGACCGAAGGCAGCTGGTCCACGTCGCCGACCAGCAGCAGGGCGGCGCTCTCGGGCAAGGCCTTCAGCAGCGCCCGCATCAGGGGGACGTCCACCATGCTGGTCTCGTCGACGACAAGCAGGTCGCAGTCGAGCGGCTGCAGGTCGGTACGCTTGAAGCCGCCCTCCTTCGGGTCGGCCTCGAGCAGGCGGTGGATGGTGGTGGCCTCGCGCCCAGTGCTCTCAGCCAGGCGCTTGGCGGCACGGCCGGTCGGGGCGCAAAGGGCGATCTCGGGCCCCTTGGCCGCCACGATCTTCAGGATGGAGTTGACCAGGGTGGTCTTGCCGACGCCTGGGCCGCCGGTGATGACCAGCACCTTGGCGGTGAGCGCCAAGCGCACCGCCGCCCGCTGACTCTCGGCCAGGGTCAGGCCGGTCTTCCCCTCCACCCAAGGGATGGCTCGATCGGCGTCGACCGCCGGCCAGGGTGGCGCGCCGACGGCGAGATGCCGCAGCCGCTCGGCGATCTCCCGCTCGGCCCGGTACAGGCCGACCAGGAAGACGCAGTGTTGCTCCTCCAGCGTGTCGGCGACCACGTCGCCGGCCTCGAGCTCCAGTCCGAGGGCGGTTTGGACCAGCTCACCCGGGATCTCCAGCAGGCTTTGCGCGAGGTCCACCAGCTCCGCCTCGGGCAGACCACAGTGCCCCTGCTCCATGGCCTCGGCCAGGGCGAAGGAGATGCCGGCCCGCACCCGGATCATGGCCGTCGGCTCGATGCCGAGCTTTGCGGCGATCTGGTCGGCGGTGCGGAAACCGATGCCGCGGATGTCGCGGGCGAGGCGGTAGGGGTTCTCGCTGACCAGGCGCACAGCCTCGGCGCCATAGGTCTTGTAGATCCGCACCGCCCGCGAGGTGCCGACCCCGTTCGAGTGGAGGAACAGCATGATCTCACGGATCACCTTCTGCTCAGCCCAGCCGGCGACGATGCGGGCCGCACGCTTCGGGCCAATGCCGGTGACCTCGCGCAAACGGTCCGGTTGCTGCTCAATCAGGTCGAACACAGCCTCACCGAAGGCCGCAACCAGCTTTTTGGCATTCACTGGGCCGATGCCGCGGATCATGCCGGAGCCAAGGTACTTTTCCATACCTTCCAGCGTGGTTGGCGCGGTTGCCTTGAGGAATGCGGCCTTGAACTGCAGGCCATGAGTGCGGTCGTTGATCCAGGTACCCGAGCCGCTGACGAACTCGCCGGCCGAGATCAGGGCGGCATGGCCCACCACCGTGACAGGGTCGCGCTGCCCACGCACCTTGACGCGCAGGACGCAGAAGCCGGTGTCGACATTGTGGAAGGTGACCCGCTCCACCAGGCCGGCCAGCGCCTCGGTCGGTGGGCCGCGGCCTATCGGAGACGAGGTGGCTGGGGCAGATCGCTCCAAGTGAGTCTCACATGCTGAACTGTTGGGGAAGTCTCGGCCTCCTGGCTTGGCACGGGCGCACCGCTGAGGGAATGGTCGCTTGCCTTGGCGGCATCCTCGCGCTGCCCCGTCCGGTCCCACCGGCGGGGCTCTGGGCGGTGACGGACCTCGACGGTCGGGGGCCGTCCAGGAGACCCCAACCATGACACCGACCTAAGTGCTTCGCTCGACGGAGATCCGCGCATGAGCCCGGAGGCGAGGGTCTACCGCCGCGCGCAGCGCGCCCGCTATCCCTGGAATTGGAGGCAGATCAGCCGCTCGGTGATCGCCCGCGCTGGGTACCGATGTGAGGCCTGCGGTGCCGAGCAGGGCAAGCCGAACCCGGTCAGCGGATCAAGGGTCGTCCTCGGCGCAGCGCACCTGGACCACCGGCCCGAGAACGTCTCGCCGGACAACCTGCGGGCGTGGTGCCAGCGTTGCCATCTCCGTTACGATCATCCGCATCACCTGGCGCAGATCAGGGCCAATCGGCTGGCGCGGCTCGCGGCGGTGCCGCCGGGCGGCCTGCTGGCCCTTATGCAAAACTCGTGACCCAGTCCCAGCGATGCCAGTCTCGCGCGGCGACCCGGCGTCAACTGCATGCTGCTGGGACCGGGGCCGCTTCGAGCTTGGACGTTAGTCCATGATGGACGATCGCACCCGCTGACGTGGTCGCAGCCGGACGGCGTTCCCGGGACGAGCCGGCAGCAAGTGCAGCGCGGGCTCAAGTTTCGGTACGACGATCTGGCTGCCCATGATGGTCCAGAACCGCTCGCCGTAGCGGTCCGAGCCAAGCACTGCAAGCGCCGCGCGCGCGTAGACGGCGCAATCCAGCGCCTCGTTGTCGCGCAGCTTGCGCCACTCATTCCGCGCATATCCATTCCGCGTCTTGTGTGTCACCAGCTGCTCGGCCACGAGCTGCTTGACCAGGCTGCCGTCTAGCCAATCCGGGAGATGCACCCAGCCTAGCGGATAGCTGGCACCCTCGCCGCGACTGAGCCAGAGCCGACGGTACAGGTCCAGCTTGTAGGTGCTGACCGCGACCGTCCACAAATTAAGACCCCGCTTTAGCTTGCGCCCAGCCTCAGTGACATCCACCAGGGTCGGCCCGGTCACCGGGCTCGAGCGGTTCCAGCCCTCGATGCCCTTCATCGGCACGAGACGCAGGTCGCGCAGCCGGCGCAGCTGGGTATAGACGCCTGCTGTGTGGTTACCGCCGGTATCCACCCCGACCTTGGCGATCCGCAGCTGAGCGCCGTCCTGGCGCTCCCAGCTGCGGCTGAGCAGCACAGCGAGCGCGTCCCGGGGCCCGGGGTCAGCCGGGCTGCCCTCGATCCGCTCGTGGTAGATGAGCCAGCTTTCGTAGCCGGGCCCCCAGGCCCAAACATAGACTTCGAGCCGGGCCGGAGCGCTCTGGTTGTCGACGCCCGCGGTCAGCACCAGGGCATCATTCGGCACCAGGCCCTGCAGCATCGATTCACGGCGCTCGATCAGCCGCTCATAGTCCGGCGCATCGCCTCGCTCCTGCCAGGTGTCGCCAAGGACGGTGTTGTGGAAGGTCTTGAGCGCGCGTGCGTCGCCCTGAGCCGCTTCCCAGTCTCGGGCGGCCTGGGCCCAGGAGAACCAGCCAACCGGGCTGTAGAGCGCGCTGAGGTGAAAGCCGGTGGCGTATGGGTCCCCTGTCTTGGCACTAGGTCGCCACTGCCCGTGGGCCAGCATGGCGGTCTTGTGCTCCTCGCCGATGGCGCCGTTGCAGGCCTCGCAGTGGTATCGCGCGGTGTCAGGCTGGCCCCGCTCCCAGATCAGGCGGGTAAAGCGCAAGGACTGCATGTGGCCGCAAAAGGGGCAGGGGACGAAGTACCGCTGCTGGTCAGTGGCGAGGTATTCCCGCTCGATCCGCGACACCCCGGTGATGGTCGGCGTTGAGACCAGCAGCGTCTTGCGTCGCCAGCCAAAGGTCCGGGCCCGGGCCTCGGCCAGCGCCACCGGGTCGCCTTCGCCCTCCACGTCGCCAGGGTAGGCGTCGATCTCGTCGAGGAACAAGAAGCGCGCCGACATGGACCGCAGACCGACGGCGCTGTTCGCCCCGGTCATGACCAGCTGCCCGCCCGGAAACTCTTTGCTGAGCTGGCGATTGCCGCTGTCCCGCGAGCGGGCTGGTGCGACCCGCTCCCGGATGGCGGGCGTTTCCTCGATCAACAAGTCAATCCGCTGCTCCGAGAACCGCTTGGCCAGCTCCGTGGTGGGCTGGACCGCCAGCATAGGCCCCGGAGCATGCTGGATGACGTAGCCGATCCAATTGTTGCCGCACTCGGTGCCGCCGACCTGGGCGCCCTTCATCAGCACAACCCGGCGTGCTGGATGCGTGGGCGACAGCACGTCCATGATCTGGCGCAGGTAGGGGGTGCGGCTGGTGCGCCAGGGCCCGGGCTCGGCCGAGCCGCGGCTGCCCAGCATGCGATGCCGGTCGGCCCAGTCTGAAACCAGTAGCGCTGGCTCCGGTGCCATGCCGGCGCGCCAGGCCGCGATGATCTCCCCCGCGCCCTCGAAACTCGCGGCGGCGTCCAGAGCCTCACTCGATAACGACACGGGCGCCGTTCCTTTCCACAAGGTGGATCCGTAGTCGCTGGTCCAACAGCATCTGTAGGCGGTGCGCATCCACGCCGAGCTCGGCCGCGAGCTCGGCGGCAATGCGGGACGGCCAGGCGAGGATCGCGTCGCGCTCCTCCCGGGCCAGCCGGTGGACCAACAGCAGGGCGCGAGCCTTGTCCACCAGCCGGCCGCGGCGTTCATCAATTTCCAGCCGGCGCCCTTGTGCCTTCAGCACCTCATTGGCCGTGCGAGCATCGTAGAACGTTGCCCCACCCGGGCGTGCTGCCGTCATGCCCGGTGCGCCCAGCGACTCGCTAGTGCCTGTCACGTCGGGTTCCGGCCCAGCGGCCGCTTGGGAGAAACTGGCCGGACGCGCGGGGTCGACGCTCGCGGCCAGCTGTGCACGGAGCTTCTCTACATTCCAACCGCCGCCCGGCTCGGGTTGGATCCGTCCAGCCTGCGTCGCCTTCTGCAAGGCGGTGTGCGATAGGCCGAGCCGGCGGGCTGCTTCCCGTTGTGAGGTCACCCGTGCGGCATCGTTGGTCGGGGTCATGATGGTATCCGCAGCCCCAAGACATGGTAGCAGAAAAAGCAAACTAGGATTTGGCCGCCGCGACTGAAGAGCAAAGACAATTGCACGGGCTCGCACAGACAAATCTGCTGACACGCTTAGCGCGCGACGGTTTCCACGCCGCGGACCGAGGCAATCTCGTCAAAATCTGCATCGCTCCCCACCAGTACGGCTCGCCGGCCAGTCAGGTCCTGCCACCGAAGTACTGCGACATCGACGTAGCGGGGGTCGATTTCCATCCCATAGCAGCGTCGGCCCGTGACGTCGGCTGCGATCAAGGTTGTCCCGCTGCCAAGGAAGGGGTCGTAAACTGCATCACCAATCGCACTGTTATTCAGGATTGGTCGGCGCATGCACTCCACTGGTTTCTGCGTGCCGTGCACGGTGGCGGTGTCCTCCGCGCCGCTCGCACCGATGGACCAGAGCGTTGCCTGATCACGAGCCCCTTGCCAGTGCCCAGTGCCGCTGCGGCGGACCGCATAGAGACAAGGCTCGTGCTGCCAGTGGTAGTCACCCCGACCCAGCACGAAGCGCGGCTTGGCCCAGACGATCTGGCTACGGATCACAAAGTCAGTTGCCTCGAGGCTCTCGATCACCACCCTGGCATGCACGCCGGCATGCCAGACATAAACCACGTCGCCCGGGAACAGCGCCCAAGCCTGGCGCCAGTCGGCGCGATGGTCGTTCGCCACCCGCCCGGTGCGGGCCGTCGTGGCTACGCCAGCCACGTTCCGCCACGCGGGGTCGTATTCGACGCCATACGGTGGGTCAGAGAGCAGCAGGTGGGGCCTAGCTCCATCCAGGAGCCGGGCCACGTCGCCAGGAGCTGTGGCGTCGCCACAGAGTAGACGGTGAGCTCCCAACTGCCAGAGGTCGCCAGGGCGGCTGACCGGCACTTCTGGAGGCTCCGAGGCGGGAGCGTCCGGATCGCGGTCATCCAGCCCGGGGACAAGATCGCCATCAAAGGCTAGCAGCCGGTCGAGCTCCTCCGTCCCGAAGCCGACCACCGACAGGTCGTATCCGTCATCTCGAAGCCCCCGCAATTCCTCCCGTAGTAGCGCCTCGTCCCAGCCAGCATTCAAGGCGAGCTGATTATCAGCCAGACGATAGGCTCGTAGCTGCGCCTCTGTGAGATGTCCGAGCCGGATTGTCGGCACCGTGTCGAGTCCCAACCTGCGCGTCGCGAGCACCCGACCATGGCCGGCCACCAGCACGCCGTTGTCGTCGGCTAGCACCGGCATGGTGAAACCGAACTCAGCGATCGACGCCGCCAGCTGCGCCACCTGCTCAAGCGAGTGGGTGCGGGCATTGTTGGCATAGGGCATCAAAGCATCAAGCGGGCGTGCCTCGACGAGGGCTGCCTGCCATGGAGTTTGGGGCATGGAGTACCTGCTGGTGGGAAAGGAAAGTGGCAACTCGCCGCTCGTGGCAGCTGGCAACCCGGGGGCAGACCACGCCGGAGTTGCCAATCCTGGACGGCGAAGACTGCGGCGTGTGCGGCACCATCTGCGTGGGGCGGCAACCTGGCAACCTGGATCCGAAGTCTGACGGTAGCGCGATGGCGCGCCCCGAACCCCCCACGGTTCCAACATCGCCAGGAAGGAACCGCGAACATGATGGCAGGGATGAACAGGCCGGAGCGGTCGAGCTCATCGGACTGCTGCGGCATCGAGGACGAGCTCGAACATGCAGGTTGCCGCGCGCTCGTCGGTTGCAGGCTCACCTTCGAAAGCCAATGCCAGTCTCACGCGGAAGCCCGGCTGGACCTGCCGAATGACGGTGAACCATCGCCAGCCTGGCGGCGGCACCCGCTCGGGATAGCCGTGTGGCCACTCGCCTGGGATATGCGGCCGCACCCGGTGCTTTCGGTGCGGATGGGCCTGAAACCAAAGCCGATCAGCCTCGCTGGCGTCTACTGCCGCGATCAAGGCGGGGTCCGTTCCTGTCACCGGATGACCTGCCGGCGAGAGTGCCGCAGTGTCGCACAGTGCCGCATCTTCCAAGGAGCGTGCGCGCGGGTAGCGCGCGCGGAATTGCCCTCACCTGGTTCGCTCGTCCCCCCTCTTTGCAAGTACGTTGAGAATATGCGGCACTGTGCGGCACTACCGAGCTGAAAGCCGCAGATTTCCTCGGATCTGGCCGAGCTATCAGTGTCGCACCTTCGATGTGCGTCACTCATCGACCGGGCTTCCTGAACCACGCCCGGACACCGTTGGATTTTTTGACCTGCCAACCGAGCCGTTCCAGAACAGCCGCGATGCGCCGTTGATCGGCGGTGCCTAGTCTTGGTGTGTCGATGAACAACGCACCGCGCGCCACATTCAAAATGGTAACAGGCGGCTTCTGTGGGTCCGTGATCTGAGCCCAACTATCCAACCATTCCTCGATGGCCTGCTCCCAAGCGTCCGCCTCGTATCGGGCGTCTTGCTCCGGCCGGATCTGTGTTGCCTCGAAGTCGCTGTCTGGTCACCAAGGCTTTCCTTGCTGAAATAAGTGCACCGCTTCAGCCAGGAGTTGATCCCGGTCACGGGCCAAGGCATCGATGTCGATCTGGCCCACCCTCACGGGCCAAAAGCGCCGGCCGCCGGTTGCATCGCGCAGGTATGCCGTTTTATTGGTTGTACCGATGAAAACGCACTGACGAGGCTCGACTACCTCCTTTCGGCCGTAGCTTGGCCGATAGCGTTCTTGGGTGCGGGTGATGAACGCCTTCAACGCCGCCGCTTCGGCTTTATCCAACGCAGACATTTCCCCAACCTCAATCAGCCACTTACCGTTGAGATGCTGCGACACGTCCTTTCCGCTGCTTCGGATGTCAGGCAGGCTGTCGCTGTACCAGCGGTCGGCGAGAGTCGCGCAGGCCGTCGATTTCCGTGCGCCCTGCGGCCCATCAAGCACCAGCATGTAGTCGGCTTTACAGCCAGGCTTGAGTACCCGTGCCACCATGGCGATCAAGAACATGCTGCCGATGCCAGATGAATATCGATCAAAATCAGCACCGAGGTAGGTATGCAGCCAACCATTGAGGCGCGGCTGTCCATCCCATTGTAAAGCAGCGAGATAGTCCTGCACCGGGTGGAAAGCGCACTCCTCCGATCGCAAATCCACGGCTTGGTGCGTGGTGTCCTTGCCCATCCTTCGCAGACCATGCCGCTGTAGCCACTCTTGCGCCTGCGACACGTCGCCATCATTGACCGGGCGTGGCAGCCCGGCAGCAAGTCCATTTGGCAGCCTCTTTCTTAGGATCGGGACCCGTAGCATCTGGTCGAAAGCGAAGCAGTCACGCAGCTCCACCTCACTTCTCAGCGCTGTCATGGCGTTGGCGAGGTTGTTGAGTGGGTTGCCTTTCTCGTCGCGCAGGAGGTGCTCTGTCCGATTTGGCGTATCGGTCGCGGTGCGTTTGTCGGGACCGGGTGCAGCTGCTTTGGCGAACTGCGCCTTCGATTCCGATGCGACCTTCCAACCGAACTCCTTAGGTGGACACTTGAGCCATTCACAGAGCGCGAACGCGGCGGCCTGCGGTGTGGGGGCGCCACCAAACTCCATCAGTACGTCGATCGGTGACATGCACTTGCGTGGCCCGAAATCCTGCACCCCGTCGGGGTGAAGGCTCAGATCCTCCTCGTAGGCGCGGCCGAGATCGGTTGAGCTTACCCGAAAGGCGCCCGTCGCCTGCCGCTTTGCCTTCGGAAATAGCGACGGTACCCAGCCGCTGAGGTTATCGAGGGCCGCCTGATTCACTGCCCGGAAGAAATCGGGATCTGTGACGCCGCTACGCGGTCGGCTGGGAAACCTACGTGCGTCGGCGGAGGTGTCGGGTCCATCCCGCTCGGCAGAGCCATCTGCTGCTCCATTGGTGGTCGCGTCGTGCTTTTTTTTCGGCACAGCGCCGGCTTCCCGCAGTAGGACGCTGGCCGCAGCAAGGAACTTGCTCAGCCCAACTTCAGTCACATCGGGCAGGTCAGCTAGCGGCACCGAATCGGGCGCACTGTCAGGCCACTCGTAGGCGCTTCTGGTATCGGGATGGATGCCATAGCCGACGAATTGCTGGCCGGTGCCGAGGATCTCGACCTGCATCTTGGTCCCGTCGGATAGGAACAGCTCAGGCGTTTGTATCTTCGACAACGGCGTACGTGTTTGATAGGCCAGTAATACCTTCGGCGGCCGGCCGATGCGCCGCAGCGGCGTGTGGCCCAGTATAGTCACCGCCAAGGCTTCGATCCGCTCCGCTAGCTCCAACACTGGTATGTCAAGGTCAGCGCCCACTAGCTCGCCACATAGCAGGCCGGTGTTCGTGCAGCCCGGCTCTAAAATTGGCCATTGGCGCACTTCGGCTTCATCTGCGCCGGCGCATACACGCCGCCAATCCTCCATAACTGGTCGCTTGCCAGCCGACATGATGCGCATATCTGGCCCGGAGATCGGCACCGGCTTGTAGCCATTCGCCAGCAGTTTTAGCCGCAAAGCTGTAAGCTGGTCGCAGCCGAGCGAGATAGTGCCGTGCACAGCTAGGTCGCCCTGCGCGGAGCTGGAAGCTCCGCCGTTCCGACCCTGGCGGAACGGGGAATGCATCCGTTCCGCCATTCTCGTTCATTTACCCACGACACCCTCGATCGGCGATCAAGGACAACATTCACCCGCCGCTCAACCGCACCAATCGTGCAAGGAGCTGATACCACGTCGCTCACCTCGCAGACAAAGAACCTTCAGCGAGGATAGGTGCGCCCACTGCGCGCTAATCAGGTGTGCGGTATTTTGTTGGACGATTTGATTATCGCTCAGATTTATCGCGCAGCACCTTCGCGTAGATCAGCGGCAGATGCTTTCGGATCGTCGCCTCCCTTGGGACCTTCGTATGCTTGCCGCGCTGATCCTTGTTGAGCCATTTGAGCACGGCCTTCGCCAGAACGGACCAGTTCGGCACACCTCTTGGCCTCCTCGCCGCGAGCGTGCGCACGTCATCCCAGTGTGCTCTGATGCAGGTTTCGATCGGCGGCTTAGCAGAGGGCTGCCCACGCGGGCGTTTGGCTGGCGCGGGTGGATCGCCGGTTATCTCGGGCGCCTCCCAGGCGATGTCTGTCACGACAGCGGAGGGCTTTTCAGGCCACGAAACCGTGACATTGATGAACTTTTTGTCCCCGGCACTGATCCTGTTTCGCACTGCATCAAATCGCAGCAGCGGCGACCAGACTGCGCGAAGCTGCGAGCGGGCGTTGTCGAGTGTGGGTGCGACCTGCAAGCCTTCAATGACAACTCTGCCAGCCGCAAAACTCGCGCGAAGATCGCTCTCCAAAGCCTTCCAGGCTCGCTTCTTCGTTGCAAAACTCAGTTTCTGACACGGAGAGCTTACATCCGTTTGGATAACCGGCTTTTCGTCGCGCCGAGGATCGACCCAGCCGTCAACCATCCAACGGCCCCGAACTACTGTTCGGGGTCGCGGTGCGATCGTCCAATCCTTCACCCTGCGCCACTCGGTGACCAGAGTGGAAGCGCCGTAAGTTTCAACCGCCTGCAGGAGAGGAAGGCCTTTCGGCTTAGCCGGCACTACGTGAGCGCCCACATATGAGCGCGACTCCATTCCGTGGTTCGGCTTCTATTCTATCCAGCGACTGCCAGGCGGTCGAGTCTGGGGGCAAACCATCTCTTCGACCCCAAGCCCCGTGTAGGGAGGAGAGGGTTTACTCGCACGTCCCGCCGCACCTGCGTGAAATTTGCGCCATTCTGGCAGTCGGTCTTGTGCGGCTCCGGCGGCGCACCGCCGAGGACATTGCCCGCGACTCCGCACAGCCCGGTGACCAGGGAGAGAGTTCGCTACACTTCCGCGCCGACCAGAGCATGCATGCGAACCGGAATAACCGGAGACCCGCATGCCCCGCATAGCCACCCAGAAGGCCGCCCAGGCGCCGGCGCCGACCATCGCAGCCATCCCGGCGGCCGACGTCCTGGGCCGCTTGGCAGCCCTGCAGGCCGCGCCCATCGCCCATCTGAAGCAGCAGTGGCGCGAGCTGTTCGGCAAGGAGCCGCCGCCCTTCAACCGAGCCTACATCCAGAGCCGCCTAGCCTACCGCATCCAGGAGCTCGCCTATGGCGGCTTGAAGCCCGAAACCCGGGCGCGGCTGGAGGCGCTCGGAGAACAGCTGGACGGCGGCAACGTCGTCCTCCGCCGCATCCGCGCCGACAGCCGGCCGCTGCCCGGGACGCGGCTGATCCGCGAGTACGATGGCGTCCAGCACGTGGTTACCATCCGCGCCGACGACTTCGAGTACGACGGCCGGCCTTACCGGTCCCTCTCCGCCATCGCCCGGCACATCACCGGCACCAGATGGAACGGCTGGACCTTCTTCGGACTGAAAGGGAGGCCCGGAGTATGAGCCGCCGCAAGTTGCCGACGGACGGCGTCATGCCGGCCTCGGTCAAGAAGCTCCGCTGCGCCGTCTACACCCGCAAGAGCACCGACGAGGGCCTGGAGAAGGAGTTCAACACCCTCGACGCCCAGCGCGACGCCTGCGAGGCCTACGTCGCCTCCCAGCGCGCCGAGGGCTGGGTCCTGGTTGGTGACCGCTACGACGATGGCGGCTTCTCCGGCGGCACGCTGGAGCGGCCGGCGCTGAGGCGGCTGCTGGCCGATATCGAGCAGGGCCGCATCGACGTCATCGTCGTCTACAAGATCGACCGCCTCAGCCGCTCGCTGATGGACTTCGCCAAGCTGGTCGAAGCCATGGAGGCGCATGGCGTCACCTTTGTCTCGGTCACCCAGAGCTTCAACACCACGACCAGCATGGGCCGGCTGACGCTGAACATCTTACTCTCCTTTGCGCAGTTCGAGCGTGAGGTGATCGGCGAGCGGATCCGCGACAAGTTCGCCGCGTCGCGGGCGCGCGGCATGTGGATGGGAGGCAAGGTGCCGCTCGGCTATGACGTTCGGGATCGCAAGCTCGTGGCGAACGAGGTTGAGGCGGCGCGGGTCCGGCGAGTGTTCGAGCTCTTTGCCGAGACGGGCTCGGGCGTCGAGACGGTTCGGCGCCTGCAAGCTGAGGGCGTGACCAGCAAGTCTGGCCGGCCGCTCGACAGGGGCGATGTCTACAAGATCCTGCACCTGCGGACCTACATCGGCGAGGTCAGCCACAAGGGACAAGTCTACCCCGGCGAGCATGAGGCGATCGTGCCGCGGACGCTGTGGGACAGGGTTCACGCTATCCTGCAGACCAGCCCAAGGACCCGAGCCGCGCAGAACCGGCAGCATGCGCCGGCCTTGCTGAAGGGGCTGATCTTCGGGGTGGACGGGCGGGCGCTATCGCCGACGCACGCGAGGAAGAATGGCCGCCTCTACCGCTACTACGTCGCACAGCGCGTGCTGAAGGGCGACGCTGCCAGTGACGCCAGCATCGTGCGCCGGGTGTCGGCCGCGGAGATCGAGACGGCGGTGGTGGATCAGGTACGAGCGCTGCTGCGCCAGCCTGAGATCGTGGTTGGCACCTGGCGGGCGGCACGCGTGGAGGCGCCGGACCTGACCGAGGACGAGACCCACGATGCGCTGAATCGGCTCGACCCACTGTGGGAGCACCTGTTCCCGGCGGAGCAGGCGCGGATCGTACGGTCGCTGGTGGAGCGGGTGGTGGTCGGCCCGGCCGGAGCCGACATTCGGTTGCGGCTGGACGGGCTCGGCGGTCTCGTCCGCGATCTGACCTCCATCTCACCGGGCGCTCTGAGGGCGGCAGCATGACGACCGCGACCAGCATCACGGTCCGGGTGCCGCTGGCGATCCGCCAGCGGCCCGGCAGGAAGACCGTCGTGACGCCGATGACCGATAGCGTGGCGCCGGTCACGACGCGCGCGGACCCGGCGCTGGTGAAAGCGCTGGCACGGGCGTTCCGGTACCAGCGGCTATTGGATGAGGGGCGATACGAAAACATCAGCGAAATGGCAGCGGCGGAGAAGCTCGATCGAGGATATATGGGTCGCTTGTTGCAGCTAACGCTACTCTCCCCAGCGATTGTTAGAGGATTACTCGCTGACACTTTCCCCAAAATTCCGAAAGGGTTACTTGCCTTAACGAATCCACCTCAATGCTGGACCGAGCAATCTGCATGGATGAGGGAAATGGAGAATTCGCATTGCAGGCTGGCTGCTGCGCCCTTTAAAGATCGTTCCTGATTGGCGCTGTCGAGCTGTCCTCGGCTGAAATTATGTTCGCGAGTTGCGCTGCGCGCTCCGCCAATCTCAAAAACAGCTGAGCCTGCTCACTTCGCTGCGTCTCTTCGAGTAAAATTTTCTGTTGGTCTGCTGCGATCGCGCTCAACTCAACACCGAAACTTCCGGCCAGGAAGCGCTCTAGGCTCTCAATTCCCGCTTGCTCGAACTGGGCTGCGTAACTGGTGAAATGTGCCCGGACGTCCTTCCTTGCATCCAAAGCTGTGGCCTCTGCCTGGAGTTCCTGCCTCTGTTCATGGAACGCAAGGACGACTGTGAGGGCAGCACCCGCTATCCCAAGCACCCGACCCGCATTCCCGACCCATTTTGCGTATTTCACGGCTTCCCAGGGTCGGAATTTGACAACAACAAACTTACCGGCCTGATAAATAATTTGATGTGCATTGCTTCCAGCCGCACCTGATGAGGTAAGTATGCTCGATCCTCCCTTGGCGCCCGTCGCGGCGCCGCCTAATAGTTTTCCCGCCTTTTCGACAAGTTCCGCATACTGACTCAAATTCTGATAATTCGAGGACCGTCCTAGATTCGCGGGCGTCCTTACTCGGAAATCATCTGAGTTATACCGCCCGGTGTCCGAAGGCTCCGACACCGCCTGAACCTGTTGGTCGTCGGTCGTATGTCCGGCGATACGCTCCACCTCTGACTGGAGTTCGCGCCATGCCTTCTCGATCTCCTGCTCAATTGCGCGCGGCGCGTCATTCATGATCGTGCTGACCTGGGCGGATTGCTCGTCCAAGGCACGCCTGACGTCTTCCTCCTCTGCGCCGACAACGATCGCAGCAGCGGCAGTATCGCCGCAGGATTCGATGCGCGCGGCTGCTCGCGATACCAGCCGCAGCACCGCTTGGCGCAGCCGCTCCTCCGCCGCTGACAGCAGGCGTGCCTTCTGCCTTAGCGTGCGCAGCGCCGCTTCGGCCTCGTTGGTCAGCGGGCTCGCCTCAGCTGCCGCCTCGCCAGCAATGCGGCGCATCTCGTGGAGTGGACGTGTCAGCCGCGCCGTCAATCCGCGACGGGCAACATGCATGTCGATTGCGCTCTTCAATCGCGGGATACCGGACTCCTCGACGAGATCAGCCGCCATCTCTGCGGGTTGATCGGCTGCATCGAGCCATGCCCGTGCTTCTGTCCAAACAACATCACTCAATTCAATGCCCAGCGGCTCGATTACCTCGGCTACAGATCGTTCAAGGACCGCTCGATCACCGCCGAGGCTGACAGCCTTGTTGATGACTAACAGCAGGTCCATCGCCCGGCCACCATCGACTGACAGGCGCCGCAGGGCGGCAGCGGTCTCTTCATCGAAGAGATTAGGGGTGATCACGAACAGGATGAGGTCAGCGCGGCGAATGGCCTCGCCTGACGTCGCCTCATGCGCAGGTCGGCCAGCGGCGATGCCAGGGGAATCGAGAAGGCACAGCTGTCGCCACTCATAGGCCTCGACATTGTGACCGACGGGCTCACCGAGAACAACGATGTCACTGTCTCCCGTTAAGCATTTTAGAAGGCTCGACTTACCCGCGTTGAAGGGACCGATGAATGCGATTGTGAGAGGCGGCGCATCCGGCTCGATGCCGTGAAACGCTATGGTCGCCGCTTCGGCCGCCAGCCGCGACCACGCACTGGTCTCCCCACCACCGCGGGCGGTGATCGTATCGCGCAGATCGTCCAGCAGATGGGACGCTTCCTCAAGATGTCGGGCGAAGTGCAATCGTGCGTCAGTTCCCATCTAGAGTCCTCCCCCTACGCGGCCAACATCAGCGATATTTTGGTCCCTAGTAGCCGAGATGCTGTTTGAAGATTTGCGTCGCCCGGCCCAGCGGCTGCCGCGAGACCAGATGGTCCCACTGCCACGAAAACACCGTCTGCGCTGATCTTCACATTGGCAGCCTCTAGGTCTGCAGGTTGCAGGCTTGCGCTGACGACCGCGGCCGGATCGTCACCAACCACAACGACATGCAGTCGCTCCGACAGAAATGCTTCGATGGCCATGCATGTAGCGCTGTCGAAAGTGGCTCGCGCCAAGATCTTCGTCGAAACTCCTGGTGCCCTCGCGCAGCGGATCACGCTGCCGCGCAAGCTAGACAACGCAAGCCTGTCCATCAGGCCGAAGAGGAGCGCTGTGTCAGCGTCATCGACCCGCTGCCACAGTGACCGGACGCTGCTGAGGAGTTCTCGGTCCTGGTCGGAGAGTTCACCGGCGACACGCTCGATGTCGCGCAGGGATTGCTCGATGCGCACATGGACAACCTCTGCGACCCAACGACTCAAGCTCTGCCGCAGCCGCTCTTCAACGACGGCCAAGTGCTCCAACAACTTCTTCTTTGCGTCGTCGCACGCCTGCGCTCTTCGCTGTTGGCGCTTTGGCACCCAGCCGCTGCCCAGACCGCCGATTGTGCCTAGAACGCCTAGGAAAGCACCCAGCGCTGCACCGCCCGTTGCGAATGTGGCTATCGCAGTTCCGGCAACCACGACTGCGGCGCTTGCAACTCGCGCCGTGTGCCTCCAGTCCATGCCGCCGAAGCGCTGAACCTGCCCCGCGTCGAAGGAGTCGGTCCCGAAGTCCTGAAGGTCGATTTCGATGTCGTTGGCCGCGGCGAGCACGCGCTTGGCGGCGCCTTCCTGCCAGGAGCGAGCTTTCTCCGCGATTCCGAACGACTTGAATCGCTCCTTCCACATTCGGCCAACGTCCGCGGCCTCGATGTTAGCCTCAAGGAAAGGTGCCACGTCGGCTCGCGCAGGCCGGAGCCATTCCTCTGGCAGTTCTACCGCCTCGCGCCGGAGAACGCCGAGCTGCGGCTTCAGGCCGACGCGAAGTTGATCTGAGAGCTCTTGCAGTGGGCGTTGAACAGCTCGGACCTCGGCACGCACTCGGTCAAGAGCGATGGCGGCGCATCGGAGGCATTGAGTGGATCGGTCCACGGTCGAGCGCAGCCGCAGGGCTGGTGCCCTAGCCCCTCCGACGGCAGCCTCGACAGCCGACAAGAGTGCACCGACCCTGCTTTGCTCGCGTAGCATGTCCTGGCTAGCGGTATGTTCCGGCTGGCCGGCAAGGAATGCGGCCTGCGCGTGAATAGCGACCGGCTCCACGAACGGCGATCCATTACGTCTGGCGATTTCCTGTATGCGATTTCGGTGCCCGGCAATTTGATCCGGCCTGAAGGCAACCGTGGGATCGGCCAGAAAGCGCTTCAGATTTAGCGGTCGCGAGAGATCAAACTTCACATTGAGGGCAAGGACTACGGGTACTCCCGTGGTCTGCAGCTTTCCGATTGCTCCAACCTCTTCCTCCCTCAGCGCGTCATCATCCGCGAGGTAGATCACGAGATCAGCCTGCCGCGCTGCCTCTAGCGCAATCTCGGTATCCTCCTGACCTCCCAGGGCCGCTGTGCCAGGCGTGTCGAACAGAACGAAGTCGCCCCAGGCATGGGCGGTAGCGCCTCGTGAAGCCCGCTGCTGGCCTCGACCAATGCCATCACCATTTCCACCGACAAGGGCATTGCGTAGGGTCGTTTTTCCGGCTTTCGTCTTTCCGAACAGAACCACGCGAGGCTCGTCGGTTTCATGCCGGCGCAAGCGAACAAGAGCCGCATCCAGTATGGCTTGTTCGTCCGCAAAACACCTATCGAGGCTTAATAATATGTCCTGGGCCGATCGAGGCGCCTTATTCCGGGCCAGGCGCTGACGCCGTCTTCTGGTCGAGTTGGCCAGGTTACGAAGTTCAATGCTGCTCGCCTCCAAGGCGGCAGCACCGATCGCGAGGCCCTGAAACCTTGCATCGCGACACAGGGACAGCAAATCGGCACTGTCCTCGATCCCAGCCTGCCTAGCAGTCAGCTGATTTTCGTTTGACACCGTCTCCGAGGCCTCTAGGCCGCTGCCTGGCGGATTTGCTGTAGCAAGTAGTTCAACTCTCGAT
The DNA here is from genome assembly GCF_059503625.1 of Skermanella sp. Classification (NCBI taxonomy): domain Bacteria; kingdom Pseudomonadati; phylum Pseudomonadota; class Alphaproteobacteria; order Rhodospirillales; family Azospirillaceae; genus Skermanella; species Skermanella sp. Next base: position 4,614 of record NZ_JCACHA010000481.1, on the reverse strand, counting down.
CGAGCACCTGCGGGTTGCGGCATACATGGAACGCCCACCGCCCAAGTTTTCCCCAGTTGTTCACCGCCCGCGCCCAGCGGCGCGCGCCTTCGTGCTTGGCGGACGTCTGGTTGTCCTCGAAGCCCTTTACCTCCAACACCAGCGTGAAGTCGGGCTCACCCTCCGACGTCGCCATGCGCACGAGGAAGTCGGGCTCGTAGCCATGATCGACACCAAGGAACTCATACGGGATGCTGAGGTCCATGCCCTCATTCCGCGCGTAGAAGCGGATCAGCCCCTGCTGCGCGGCCTGCTCCAGACGAAACGCCGCGCTTTGCTCCCACGCTGCCGTGTCGGCGACGACATGCCCGATGTGGCTCGCCATCGTCGCGAAGACTGGTCGCTTCGTGCGGAACTCCACGCCGGCAGTGCTGCCGAGTTCCTGCGTGCGGTTTAGCAGGGGCAGCAGCGGCGGTTCGCCCGAGGAATCGTCCGGCTGGATGGCGTCGCGCACCCGCTCCACCACCTGCCGCGCATACTTCTCGAGGCCGAGCTCCGGCTCCGGTGCGCCGTTGAAGTCCACCTTTCGGCGCACGTATTCCTCGGCCACGCGGAACACCTGCGGGAACAACGCGTGACGTGATTGTAGCGCGAACACGCGCCGCTTACGTCCCTCGGCACCGGACGTGCCCGCCTGCGTCAGCTCCTCAACAATGCGCTGCGCCGCCTGAAACAGGATCGTTTGCAGGTGGACCGAGGCGTAGTAGGCCTCACGGTCCTGCTGGTGGAAGCCGAAGGGCGACTGCGTCTCTGCCATGCCGCCACCCACCTGCACGCCCACCTGCGGCCGCACGAAGGTGCCGGTGGGCTCGCGGTTCGGCTCGATGCGCAGCGGCTCCCTCGCGCCGACATCGCAGCGGATCAGGTTGCGGCGAAGCGCGAAGGCATAGCCCTCTACCACCGGGAAGCGGATCTCCATCGCGGCCCTCTCGGGCAACGCCTTCACCAGGTTGGGAGGCGTGTCGTCCGGCTCTGGCTTGTTTACAGGCCTCCCGCGGAACGGGATGACGGAGAACGGCACGCCGTAGACGTCGCAGTATTCCTCGGTCAGCAGTCCGGTGGCGGGGTCCGGCTTGTAGTCCATCCGCCGCAGGCCGCGGCCCACGACCTGCTCGCACAGCAGCTGGCTCGTGAAGGCGCGCAGCCCGAGGATCTGCGTGACGGTGTTAGCGTTCCATCCCTCCGTCAGCATGGCTACCGATACGACGCAGCGGACATGCTCCCCGGGCTCGCCGGCCTTGCCGACCGTGGCGACAACGCGCCGCAGCTCCTCGGCCGCGTCCGCCTTCTTCTTGCCGGCCCCGCTGCCACCGGCCTCTGCCTGCGCCAGCAGCTTGCTGTCGATGCGGATAGTGACCTTCCGCTCAGCCGTGTTGCTGAACAGCTCGGGGAAGACCTCTCCCTGCCCATAGACTGTGCGCGGCTTCGGCTTTTTCCCACGCTTGGTGGTGGGCGCCTCCTCCTCGCTCTCGTCTTCCTCCAGGACTTCCTGCACTTCGGCCTCGGTGACTGTCTCGATCACCTGCTCGCCGCTGATACGGCGACAGAATTCCTCGGCGATGTCGGTGTTGTCGCAGACGATGATCACGCAGGGAGGCGTACGGTCTACGCCGGGCTGCGCCGCCCGGATGCGCTCGAAGCGTTCCTTCCACTGACCCATGATTTGGACCAGCGCGCCCTGCGCCTCGCGCCAGACAACATCCGGCTTCGGCTTGCCGGAACGCCCCGGCAATTTCTCGCCAGGCTGCAGCCCGTCACGGATCGCTTCCCACAGGCGGAAGTACCGCGGATCCGGCGGTCCGGTCGTGTCCTGCACCGGCAGGCGCGGGATCTTGGTGATGCCGCTCTCGATCGCGTCCACCAGCCCGAAGTCGGAGACGATCCAGGGGAAGGGCTGGCCCTCGGGATAGCCGCTGCCCTTGATGCGGAAGGGCGTGGCCGAGAGGTCCACCACGATGGAGATGCCTGGCGCTTCGCCACCGGCCGCGTTCAGCCGATCGAGCCCGTCCACCCAGACGGTCGCCTCCTGCGCTTCATCCTCGAATGCCGCCTTGTCGTCGCCGGTCAGGCCCGAGCCGACCGCCACGCCGGGCGCCGGCCGCCAGCAATGATGGCCTTCGTCGTTGATGACGAGGATCGGCAGGCGGTCCGCCGCGCTGCCCAGGATGCGGCGCAGGAAGTCCGCCGGCGTTTCCTCGCCCTTGTCGACGACCGCATAGGTCTTGTCGCCATCCTTGTGCGGGCTTTCCGGCGCGAAGCGGTGCCAGTTTTCGACGATGACCGTCCCGCGCTGAAGCAGCGGCCGCCACTTCGCCGGCACGAGGTTGAAGGCATCGTAGTAGTTGTCCGGTGCGTCGGGCTTCAGCACGCCCAGCCGCTCCTTCACCGTCAGGTTCGGTGCGCAGAGCAGGGCGACGTCCGGGTATTCCCGGCTCTCCGGGCTGATGCCGCGGTTCACGAAGGCCCAAGCGATCACCATGGCCGCGACCAGCGTCTTGCCGCTGCCGGTGGCGAGCTTCGTGCACAGGCGCCGCAGCGGCTTCAGCGACGGGTCAGCGGGTTTGTCCACCAGGGTCGGGAAGAACTCGGCGCCCTGCGCCAACTGGAAGGCTGGACCGGGACGCACACCGGTCAGTAGCCGCCCGAGGTCCTCCTCCGTCACCTTCGGCGCGAAGCGTAGGCGGCTGGTGCGGCCGGTGAAGCGCATCTCCGCCAGGTAGATGATCGTCTCGACGGCCTCGCGCTGGCCGAAGAACAGGCGGCGCTCGCGATCCTCGCGGCTCCAGTGGCGGAGCAGTTCTCGCGTCGCCAGCGTGGCGCCGCGGTAGTCGGCCTCCCGCCAGCGGCGCACATCGTCGCGCAGCAGGTTCGGCAGCGGCAGGTCGTCCTGCTGTTCCTGCGCCAGCAGCGACAGCTGAGCGCTGCCGGTGCGCTCGGTCTTGTACCAGTAGGAGGCGGGGCGGCGGCCCGGCTCCTTCCGCGCTGCACCGGTGACAGTGTCATACTTCCAGTGCTGGTCCGGCTCCTTGTAGGGCGAGCAGAGGATGGGCCGCTCGACCGGCTGGATCGGGATGTCCTGCTGCTGCGGGGGCGCTTTTGCCATCGCCTCAGCCCTCCAGCCGATGCAGGCGCATCACCTCATTGCCGCGTGGGTCGATCACCTTCACCGCGACGCACGCGTGCTCTCCCTTCGGGAAGGGCAGGCTGACAGTGCCGGAGAGGGCGGCGAAGGCTTCCTCATCCACCACGCCCTTCAGCGCGGCGCTCAGCTTCGACCAGGCATCCTTGTCCGGGAAGAAGGCCTGGGTGATGCAGAAGCTGCGGCCGTCATAGTCGCTGTCCACGAACCAGGCGGCCACCTTGTCGGCGCGGCTTGGCGTGACCGTGTTGGAGACGGGGTCGTAGATGTCCACACCCTCCATCACCACGCGCCACTCATCCGCGCCGACCGATTCCAGCGTCGAGCGCGGCTTGCCGAAGACGGTGAAGAGCTGCGCGGCCGGCGCATCCTTCAGCAGGCCGGCCATGCTCGGGTTCACGTCAGGCCGGATGTTGGCCATGTGGACGCGAAGCTCGGGGTGCTCGGCGTCCTCGATCGCCGCCTGCGCGGCGCCATCGAAGGCGAAGCCGGCAATGACGAGCTCGTCATAGCCGCGACGCGACGTGGCGCGGATCAGTTGCTCTACCTGCTTGGCCGTAACTGGTCCGTATTGCGGCCCGAAGGCGATGGCGACTGTGGCGCGCCCTTCGGCGTCGTCGTCCGCCTCGCCCTCGGGTGCCCAGCGCCCTTCGGCGTGAATGGCCTGAGAGCGAGCGCCAAGTGGCTCGAGGCGGGAGAACTTCATCACGCGATTGTCGAGGAAGCGCACGCCGTCCATTTTCAGCAGGCGCAGCATCTGGTCGAGATAGGCTTCGGCGTTCTGCGGCTCCGCCGCGGCGCGTCCCGCGGCACCGCCGTCGAAGGTCTCGTCGAGCGTCTCCGGCGCGCCGTCAATCGGGCTTTCGTGCGCAGCCTCGTCGAGACTGGTTTCGGCGGGCTGCACGGCTTCAACAGTAAAGGGGCCGGCGACACGGGTGACACCTCGGATGACCTGCGGCTGGTCCAACAGGTCTTCCGGCTCGGCAGCATCGGCGATGGCCTTATCCACCTCCTCCTGCTTTGCGCGCCATGCCGCGCGGTAGGCAGTGATGGCCTGGGCCAGGTCTTCAGGGTGGTCCGGGTCGGTGTCGAAGGGAGCTGTCCAATGCTGGAAGCCATCCGGGGGCTTCGGCAGGTCCCAGCGGCGGCGATCGGCCTCGGTGACTGCGCGCTTGCCCTCCGCCTTCTGTTTGGCGATCAGCTTGCCGGCCAAGTGGCTGTGCTGGTTGCTGCCGACGCCGGAAAGGGCCGCGTTCAGATCCGTCAGGCGCGCCTCGAGGATGGGGTCGTGCTTGGCGAAGATCGGGTCGAGGGCAGCGTTCTGCGCGATGGAGCGCAGCATGATGTGCGGCACCGTCTTGCAGATGAAGCCGCCGGCAACGCCCTTAGTGTCCGTCCGGGATCATATTGTTCTTCGGCATAGCCTTCGCAGCATG
>NZ_JCACHA010000480.1:0-2244 GCF_059503625.1 Skermanella sp. | reverse complement strand
GTGCCAACTACACCATCACCACAAGCTCCGACGGCGCAATCCTCGTCAGCCACACGGGCTTCGATCCGGCCAATGTCCCGGCCGGAGTCGATGCACGGGTCTCCGACGGGGTGGACAAGCTGCGGAACATCGAGCGCCTGAGCTTCGCCGACGGCGTCGTCAACCTGACCCCCCCAGACCTCAAGCTCAATGCCTTTGACCCGGGCGGGACAGTCGCCGACAACTTCAACAATCTCACTGCCCCCTACAGCAACAACTCCGGCACCAGGGCGTGGGGCGGGAGCTGGGTCGAAACCGGCGATGACGACAACGCGACGGCTGCCACCGGTCAGATCCGGATTACAGCCGGGACACTCCAGTTCGATCAGGGCAACGGCGCCAGTATCCAGCGCAGCGTCAATCTTGCCGACGGCGTCTCGGCACGCCTGAGCTACTCGGCTAATCCCGATCAGCTCGATGCTGGCGAAGCCGTGAGAGTGTTCTTCTCCGCGGATGGGGTCACCTTCACGCTGCTGGACACCATCACGGGCAATGGCGCTACGGTAAACCGCACCTTCGACCTGACCGGCCCGTTCACCGCCAATGCCGCTGTCCGCTTCGAAGCTACGGCCATCAGCCTCGCCAACGAGTTCGTGACCATCGACAATCTCGCACTTGACGTGACGGTGCCGGCAGTCTCGCCGTCGGTGGATTACGAGACGACCTACACGGAAGACGGAGCCGCGGTTACGATCGCGTCCCTGCCGAGCATCGTAGACGACTCAGCTCAGATGGCCTCGGCCAGGATCGTCGTGACCAATGCTCAGCCAGGAGACGACCTCGATATCGGCAGTCTGACCGGAACCGGGATCACTGCCAACATCGCCTTGGTGGGAGGCCAAATCGTCCTGACCCTGACCGGTGAGGCGTCCCTGAGTGTGTATCAGCGGGTGATCCAGTCGATCACCTTCGACAACACGTCCCAGAACCCGAGCACGGTAGATCGGATCATCGAAGTCACGGTGAACGACGGCCTCATGGACAGTAACGTAGCGACCACCACGGTCAACGTGATTGCGGTCAACGATGCCCCAAGCCCTGGGGCTGACAGGATCGTGACGAACTTCGTCAATAACCAGGCGTTCACACTGCCGGACTGGGTGTTCCTCAACAACGACAGCGATGTGGACAGCACTCCGCTTGTGATCTCAGGCGTCAGCGCGGCGACCAATCTGACGGTCACCCGCTCCGACGGATCGATCACTATCACGGACATCGGACTCACGAACGGCGGCTCGTTCACCTATACCGTGGGCGATGGTCAAACGACCAGGACCGGAAATGTCAATGTCGTGCGGGATACGACTGCTCCGATCAGCGGCGGAAACGGCAGCGACATCCTGGTCGGAAACGACGCAAACAGCGCCTTGGAAGGTGGTCTCGGCGACGAGACTGTCAACTGGGGCGCAAGATCATTCGGCGGCCTCTTCGATATATCGAATGACGGCCGTGACTTCGTTGACGGTGGCGCTGGAACGGACGACCGGTTCATAGTGAATGGCAGCGGCACTGCGGAAGCCTTTGTGGTGTATTCTCGGACAGCGGCTGCCGCCTCGGGCATCAATGGTCTGAAGACCGACACGGAGATCGTCATTACCCGCAACGGTTCTGTGATCGCGGAACTCGATAACATCGAGGAAATCACGATCAACACCGGGGCAGGGAACGACACCGTTACAGCCGTGGGAGACTTCAATCCGACGAGCCTGAACTTCAACACCATCACGATTAACAGCGACGAAGGCGATAACACCGTTGACATCACGTCGCTGCAGTCGGCGCACCGGATCCTGTTCCGCTCCAACGGTGGCAACGACACCATTATCGGCACTCTGCGCCCGCAGGACGTGATCGAGCTTCCGGCAGGCGTGGCCCCGACGGACTATGAGATCACGACCGACGAGAGCGGCGTGACCACGATGTCGGGCGGCAGCCACAGCATCCGCTTCACCTGCGAAAACGGACTGCCGCAGTTCGGGTTGGGTGACGGCACTGGAACTCCGGGTACTGGCACCGGAACTCCGGGTACTGGCACCGGAACGCCGGGTACTGGCACCGGAACGCCGGGTACTGGCACCGGAACGCCGGGCACTGGCACCGGAACGCCGGGTACTGGAACTCCGGGCACTGGGACACCGGGTACTGGAACACCGGGTACTGGAACGCCAGGTACCGGAACTCCGGGCACTGGGACGCCGGGTACTG
>NZ_JCACHA010000479.1:0-2244 GCF_059503625.1 Skermanella sp. | reverse complement strand
CCCCAGTTCTCCAGCTCGACCTCCTCGATCACGACGAAAGTGGAGTCGAGTGGCTTGTGCAGCACGTCGAGCAGGAGCTGGCTGACGCCGGCGATGAGCTTCGCCTTCTCATCGGCTGTTACGGAAGAACGGCTGGGGCCGGACCCTTCGCGTGTCACTTGAATGGTGACGATCGGCATGATGATCTCCTTCGGTGAGCGGTTTCGCTGACGGGCCTCAGTGTCCGGCGCTCTGGCCGCCATCGACGTGCAGGATCTCGCCTGTTACGAAAGCGGCGGACTCCAGGAACAACACGGCTTCCACGATGTCCCTGATCTCACCCATGTGCCCCAGCGGGTGGAGTGCCGACAGGAATTCATGGGTTTCTACCGGGTGCATCGGGGTCCTGATGATGCCGGGGGAGACGGCGTTCACGCGGATGCCCTTGGCGGCATATTCGATCGCCAGCGCCTTGGTGGCCGCGTTGATGCCGCCCTTGGTGAGATTGGCGAGCGCGCTTGGCACACTGCCGTTCGGATGATCGACGAGGCTGGTGGTGATGCTGACGACGTGGCCCGATCCCTGTCTGAGCATCTCCGTCGCCACGCGTTGCGTGATGTGGAAGAAGCCGGCGAGATTGGTCGCGATCTTGGTGTCGAAGTCCTCGACGGTGTAGTCGGTGAAGGATTTGGCGATGAAGATGCCGGCATTGTTGACCAGCGTGTCGATCCGCCCGAACCGCGAGATCCCCTGCCCAACCACCGCTTCAGCGGTCGCCGGATCGCCGACGTCGCCGCGCACTGCCAAGATATCGCGATCGCCGGTCTGCTCGATCGAGCGGGAGGTCGCCACCACCCGGTAGTTGCGATCCCGGAACGCCTTGACCAGGCCGGCGCCGATGCCTTGTGATGCACCGGTGATGATGGCCACTTTCTGTTCGCTGCTCATGACTGCCCTCGATAATTTCCTCAGCCTGCGGGATTGCGGCTGACAGCCAGTCTTGGCTGGTGAGGATCATTTTGGGATAGTTGACGCGATGGCTGAATTGCCGACGTCCGGCAGACATCCTTCCCGCAGCCGGAAGAATGAGGGCACGCGTCAGGATTTCAGCGCGATAGCCTCGGTTGACAGCCTTGCGAACGCGGCGCGCAAGCGGGGAGCCGCGAAGTCCACGAAGGCGCGCACCTTTGGGACCGACATGCGTCCCTGCGGCATAAGAAGGCTGACCGGCATGGCCGGGGGTTCGGCATCCCGCAGCAGAAGCTCCAACGATCCGTCATGGACGCGCTCGGCCACATGGTAGGTGTAGAGCCGGGTCACGCCGAGCCCACCGACTGCGGCGGCCAGCGCCGCACGGACGCTGTTAACAACCAGCCGGGGCTTGAACTGGACAGACCGGGCGATGGAACTCCCCCTTGCTGGCGGAAACACCCAGGCGTCACGCCCGAAATGCGTGGTGGTCACGATGCAGTGTTTCGCCAGATCGCCGGGCTCGCCGATGCGGGGGTGCAGGGCGAGATAGCGCGGCGACGCGACGACCACGCGTCTGACGTCGCCGCCGACCCGAACAGCCACCATGGAGGAGTCCGGCAGGTCGGCGACGCGCAGGGCGATGTCGATCCCTTCCTCCACCAGATTGGCGTTGCGGTCGAGCAGGACGAGGTTGACGGACATAGCCGGAAAAGCTTCGAGATAAGCATCGATGATGGGGCGCAGGATCTCCTCGCCGCTGATCGGCGGCGCCGTCACGGTCAGCGTGCCGCGCGGGGCGGCCTGCTCGCCCGCCGCGACCATTTCGGCTTCGTGCAGATCGACGAGAACACGGCGGCAGGCGGCGGCATAGCGCTCACCGATCTCACTCAACTTGATCACGCGGGTGGTACGGTGAAGCAGCGGGGCGCCGACCTGCTGCTCGAGGAACGCGATGGCCCTGCTGACCGCCGCCGGCGACCGGCCAAGCTGGCGACCCGCCCCGGCAAGGCTTCCCTCATCCAGGGCGGCGATGAATACCCTCATTGCGTCGATACGATCCATGCAGCGTCCGCAGCCTCACTGGATGCTTAGGGTCGGTCATTTGTCTGATATGTTCAAGCTCCGTCCACCGCGATGATGACCTCGGCGAATGTACCGCCACCAATAAGGTTCCGTCGGGTCTCGCGCCAGCTTGCCGTCGGTTGAGTGATTGGGGTAGAGGAGCGCCTTTGATCAGCGGAGATGAAGAATGCTGTGCCCGCATTGCTGTTCGGCCAGGACGACGGAGCGCTC
>NZ_JCACHA010000478.1:0-2245 GCF_059503625.1 Skermanella sp. | reverse complement strand
TCTGGCCGGTCCAGAACGAACCGGGCCGGATCAGCGCCTCCGTCACGTAGTCGCTGACGCGGAAGCGGTCGATATCGACGCGCGGAGCAACCCGGTGGCGCGGCAGCAGCCGCCAGCCGGCGAAGGTCAGATAGGCCAGCCCGGCGGCGGTGACCGCCAGCCCGACCGGCAGGAAATCGAACATCAGGAAGCGGTGGCCGGTCGCCTGCTCGCGGAAGCTCGATATCAGCAGGTTCGGCGGGGTGCCGATCAGCGTACACATGCCGCCCAGCATCGTGGCGAAGGACAGCGGCATCAGGATCAGGCCGGGCGAGTAGCCGTTGCGCCGGGCGGTGGAGATCGCCAGCGGCATCATCAGCGCCAGGGCGCCGACATTGTTCATGAAGGCCGAGAGCAGCGCCGCGAAGGCGCAGAGGGCGCCGATCTGGGCGGTCGGCGTCTTCGCCATGTCGGTGCAGCGGCGGGCCGCGTCGTCCACGATGCCGGACCGCGCCAATGTCTGCGTGATCACCAGCACCATCGCCACGGTCACGACCGCCGGGTTGCTGAAACCGGCGAAGGCCGCGTCCGGCCTGATGATGCCGGCCAGGACGCAGATAATCAGGGCCGCGACCGCGACGATGTCGAAGCGCCATCGGTCGAGCACGAAAATGCCGAGCGATCCCGCAAGTACCGCCAGAAGCGCGCCCTGCTCCCAGGTCATCCGGGTTCCCGGTTCATGACGCGCTTGGCCCCGCTGACTGCTTCGGTCGACGGCGTCAGCCCACGCTGCGGAGCAGCTCCCGCGCGGGCACGCCGTCACCGGCCAATGCCGCGCTGAGCGTCATGTTGTCAAGGATCTGTGTCGTCGCTTCATGGACTCCGGCGAAGACCCGGCGCACGGCGCACTTCTCTTCGCTGACGCAGTCCTCGCAGCGGCGGTAGGCCATGCGGCTGAGGCAGGGCAGCGGCGCCAGGGGGCCATCCACGATGCGGACGATTTCGCCGAAGGTCACCTTGTCCGCGGGCTTCAGCAACGCGTAGCCGCCGTTCTTGCCACGCCAGCTCTGCACCACGCCCTGGTGCTTGAGGTCGAGCAGGATCTGTTCGAGAAAGCGCTTCGGCAACCGCTGCCGTTCCGCGATATCGCTGATCATCAGCGATTCGCCTTCTTTGAGATCGGCAAGCACCAACAGGGCCTGCAACGCGTATTTGGCTTTCTGGGACAGCAACTCCCGAACCCTCTGACGACACTGGCGTTTAAGATCAGATATTTAGGCTTTTTTCGATGAAATAGAAGTTTCAAATCGAAGGATGAGACACTTCACCGCGCATTGGTGCAATTGCGTCACGTCTTAGCGGGAAAAGGCGGAGCCTGAGAGGACCAGGGCGAAGACGCCGAGCACGGCGGCACTGACCCGCTGGACCCAGCGATGGTGTGCTCCCGCAACGGTCAGGGCGGCCCCGATACCGATCCAGGTGGTTCCGACTGCGACGATCAAGGCGGAAAGTCCGATCAGATAGGGCAGCGCCGCAGCGCCGTTCCCTTCCGCCAGATGCGGGATGATGGCGAAGGCGAAGATCAGCGCCTTGGGGTTCAGCAGCGTCGTCACGAAAACCCGGCTGAACGGCACCGCCCGCGCCTCAACCCCATGGTCGGCGGCAGCCGTCCAGTGGCGCCACGCGAGATAGGCCAGCCACAGCGCGCAGGAGATCCGGAGCGCGGAGCCGAACAGCGGCCAGGTCTGGGCGACCGGCCCCAGCACGAGCGCCAGGACCAGGATGGAGCAGAGGTATCCCGAAACCTCCGCCGGGATCAGGTGGAGCGACCGGCGCAGTCCCACGGCGGCGCCGGAGGCCGCCAGCAACGTATTGGTAGGTCCCGGTGTCGCCAGAAGACCCAGGACGGCGAGGATGAATGCCAGCGGTTCCGTCATGCCTCAGTACTTTTTCTTCAAAGTGTTGAGTCGATCATTGGCTGCGCCAAATCGGCCGGACGCGAAACTACCCCTATTTACAGCAGGAACCAAGACATCGAAGCGGGGTTTAGATGCGGCATCTTGAAAGGATGGACATCGGCATGCAGTCCCCGTCAGTATTTATTTTCGGTGTTTTGGCCTTTTCCTCGCTGGTACTGGCTCCCGCTTTCGCAGAGGAACCGGCCGGCAAACCCGACGACAACTCGGTCGTGATCGAGGGCGAAGCTTCGTACTACGGCGGTCAGTTCCATGGCAAGAAGACCGCCAACGGCGAGATCTTCGACCAG
>NZ_JCACHA010000477.1:0-2247 GCF_059503625.1 Skermanella sp. | reverse complement strand
CCGTTTAGATGCATCCAGAACCCGCACCACAAAATCCCGGGACCAAACAGCTAGCATGACCTTCTTCCCGGACCGCGGCGGCTCGGTCACGCCGCCGGCAAGCCGCGTGCGGTTCGAGACCACGCCGGGCTTCGTGCTGAACGCTGGCGTGGACCTCGAACTTGCATCCAACTGGCTGCTCAACCTTGACGTGCGGCGCGTTTTCATCCGCACGATCATAGAGGTGGACCCCGGGCCGGTCCGTGCCAGAGGCACGGTGGACCCCTGGGTGATCGGCGCCTCGCTGCGCGTGCGGTTCTGAGGGGACTGGTCAGTGGGTCTGGGGTTCAGGCTTGGCGTCCGACGGGCGCCAGGAGAGCGGTGCCTGCCACACCGAGCAGCGCGCCCGCCAAGATGGGCAGGGTATGTCCGGCTAACAGCGTGCTGCCAAGTGTGCGCCGGTGGTCACGCGCAGGGCGGCCACCCTGTGCCTGGTTCCCAGTCAGGAACGGGCGAAAGACCGCCCATTCCTCGTCGCTCATCAGACAACGTGCCAACACCGCCTCCTGCCAAGAGACATTGTTGAACCACGACTTGCCTCCAATGAGAATCCAGTTTGTCAACAGGACCTAGTCGGATGTCGAGGTCGCGCACGAGGTCAGGGGCTTCGACGAGGCGACGGCCACCTTCATCCGCCACAGCGGCCTGACCGACATCATCCTGCGCAACACGGATACGCAATATCTGCCGGATGATCCCTTCATCGCCTATGAGCGCTACGCCGCCGGGACGCCGGCGATGGACCGGGAGGCACCGCAGCTCCTCATCCCCGTGCCGAATACCGCCGGCTGCAACTACATACTGGCCTGAAGCGGGAACCCGGGATGGCGTAAACCCCGGCCGCCTGCCCAAATCGAGTGGATGCCGCTTCCCGGGCTTGGCTCCATCGCGCCTCCGTCGGCCTGTTCTGCGGGCGGGGGGGGCGCGTCTCGGCGCGTCACCCTCCGCCCCGTCCCGGCCGGGCATTTGCTCGGCATGGCGGGGCAAACCTGCCAGTATCCGTCCCGTGCCAAGGGAAGGAACTGGACCGATGCCGCTGATGCAGTTGATCTACGCCTCGCGACCCTTCGGCTTCGAGGCACAAACCCTGGACGATATCCTGCTCAGCGCTCGCCGGCACAACCGCGAAGATTGCATCACCGGCGCGCTGATCTGCCGGGCCGACTTGTTCCTGCAGTTGCTCGAAGGTCCCCGCGCCGCGGTCACCCGTACCTTCGGCCGCATCCTGCAGGACGATCGCCACCTCGATGTCGCGCTGATCCATGTCGACGACATCGAAACCCGCCTGTTCGCTGAATGGGACATGCGCGACGACCCGCCGCACAGCTGGATGTGGAGCCAGGCGGAGGTGCGGGCCGGCGCCCTGCGTGGCGCGACTGCCGCCTCGGTCCAGGCCATCTTCGCCCGGCTGGCCCAGGAACCGGCCCGGGGACAAGCGCAACAACAGGCCCTGCCCGCCGGCGGCTGAGTCCGCCGCGGGCCAGGCAAGCAGGAGCCGCGGCAACCCGGCGGGCCACTAGGCATCTGAACGGATCACTGACAGGTCAACCCGCCGCATCCCAAGACTTGGCTCCGCGCCACCCCCGCCGGCCTGAGCTACCTGATCTCGCTGCTACCCAAGATGAGGCGCTCGCTAGTTTCCGGTTGCTGGTGGCCAACCCCCGTCGCAGCGATCGCAGCAGCAGTAGACCGGGCGCGCAGCAGATAGAGTTGCCGACGAAGCGGGGCAGGTCTTGGTGACGGTATACTTTCGCAATGTGCTTGGGCCGCTCGATTAGGGCTCTAGCAAGAAACGGGAGCGCGGCCTGTCATTCTATTGTTCGATAATAGGTTTGTTACTCGGAACTGGCTCTGTTTTGGGTATATTACGGCATGTCTAGCACACTCAAACCGGTTTATTCCGAGGAGCAAGCTACGGCCGACGAAGATCGCGCCTCCGTTGCTCTGATCGCCACCATACAGGCGCAAGTCCGTCAGCTTGAGCAGCAGGAGGCCGATCTTGAGCAACGGCTAGCCGATCTCACGAAGCAGGCTCAACCCCCCGCTCAAAAGCCATAGCGGCCGGCCTCAGACGCACTGGGATTGTCGCAGGGCGGCACTTATCACAGATGAGGCTGCGCCTCGGGATGACAGCCGAACTTCCGTGATGGGTGCAGGCCGTGTGAAAACGTACTCCACTGTGAGCCTACATGGGAAAGCGAGGTGATC
>NZ_JCACHA010000476.1:0-2248 GCF_059503625.1 Skermanella sp. | reverse complement strand
TGCTAATACTTCACCCGGTTAGGTGGGTATAACTCGACGGGGCACCGGACTTTGACGCGCGTTCTTTTCAGCTGCCTCTTCGCTTTTGACCGCCCTACGGCAGGAGCGTTTTCATCAGTCAACTACTTCGGTCCCTGATATTATGCCAGCGATATGTCAGAACAACCCACGCAAATGAAAACGCGGCGGACCGGAGTCCGCCGCGTTCTCTTCATCCGGTTTCGAGGCCGGATCGGGAACTAGAAGCGATAGCCGACGCCGACGCCGAAGATCCAGGGGTTGATGTCCACGTCGGCCTTCAGGGCGGTGCCGCCCAGGTTGGCCTTGACGTCGGTGTTCAGCCACAGCTTCTTGACGTCCAGGTTGAGCGACCATGCGCCGGCGATGGCATAGTCGATACCGGCCTGGAGGGCGTAGCCGATGTTGTCGTCGTAGCTGATCGAGCGCAGGGCGCCCTTCTTCTCGTTGTAGAAGATGGTGTAGTTCAGGCCGGCGCCGACATAGGGGCTGAAGCGCGCGGTCGGGGCGAAGTGGTACTGCACCGTCAGGGTCGGCGGCAGCAGCCATACGCTGCCCATGTCGAGGCCGTTGGAGGCATCGACTTCATGCCTGGTGGTGGCGGCGATCAGCTCGAGAGCGATGTTCGGCGTCAGGAAGTAGGAGACGTCGACTTCCGGAACGTAGGCGTTGCCGAGGCGGGTGTTAAGGGTGGTGTCGACGCCGCTGGCGGTCTTGATGTCGCCACGCTCGGTCGGAACGACGCCGATGCCGCGCAGGCGGATGTTGATGTCACCGGCGGCCTTCGGCTTGAAGGCGATTTCCTCGGCGCTGGCCGGAGCCGGAGTGCCCGCGGCATACAGGGCTGCGGTCAGGGCGGAAACGGCACAGGCGACACGCCAGGAACGAGACATTTGCGACACTCCATTGCTCTTTGATTTTTTCGAAACAGGCTTGTTTCTCTCAGGAGCAGGTGTTTACCACATACGTCATAGGCCTTCCAAGGTTTGGTATTAATACGATTGGATTACAATCAGCCGCAAGAACGTTTATGTTGCAGCAGGTTGAGTATCATTAATCCGCAACCGGGAAACCTGATGCGATCAAAGAGGCATCAGACGGGTATAGTGATGGAATTTTGTGCAACAATATTTGCTGGCAAATAATAATAAATTGGGAAGTCCTGACTGATTGAGGACTTCGTTGTTTGTGTGGGTATGTAATCTTCAATAAAGTTTACTGTACTGTACCGGCCGCTGGTAGATGTGGGCCGTATCGAAACCTATTTGGCTTGAATGCGTTTATGGCTCAGTCAGGCGTTGAGACAGGCGGCTGCGCATCCATGTCGTCCGTCGCGGGCAACACTTCCTCGGACCCGTTGCGATTGCGCCACAGTATGGCGCGGCCCCCGGGGGGATGGCAGCACTATCAGGCACCACCATCAGGCCCCATCATCAGGCCAAGGAGATCGGAAAACCCATGTGTGGCATCTGCGGTGAAATCAGGCTCGATCGAAATCCCGCCAGCAGCCGGGCCGTCGGGGCCATGGCCGAGGTTCTGGCTCCCCGCGGTCCCGACAGTGCCGGCGTCTTCGCCCAGAGCCGCGTGGCGTTCGGACATCGCCGCCTGAAGATCATCGATCTGTCCGATGCCGCCCAGCAGCCCATGGTCGACCCGGACCTTGGCCTGACCATCGTCTTCAACGGCTGCATCTACAACTATCCGGAACTGCGCGCCGAGCTTGAAGGGCAGGGCTACAGGTTCTTCTCCCACGGCGATACCGAGGTCATGCTGAAGGCTTATCATGCCTGGGGGCCGCGTTTCGTCGAGAGGCTCTACGGCATGTTCGCCTTCGCGATCTGGGAGCGGGACAGCGGCAAGGTCGTCCTGGGCCGCGACCGCCTGGGCATCAAGCCGCTCTATCTGGCGGAGACGCCCGGCATGATCCGGTTCGCGTCCACCCTGCCGGCCCTGCTGGCCGGCGGCGGGATCGATACCGACATCGATCCGGAAGCGCTGCACCACTACATGAGCTTCCACGCCGTCGTCCCGGCGCCGATGACGATCCTGAAGGGGGTCCGCAAGCTGCCGCCGGCCACGCTGCTGACCATCGAGGCCGACGGCACCAGGCGCGAGGAGGTCTACTGGACCGTCAGCTTCGGACCGCAGAAGGGCGACGAGAGCCTGTCCGAGTCCGACTGGCAGGATTTGGTGCTGCAAACGTTGCGGAAGGCGGTGGAGCGGCGTCTGG
>NZ_JCACHA010000475.1:0-2248 GCF_059503625.1 Skermanella sp. | reverse complement strand
AACTCAGGCCGTCGGCGCGCTGGATCGAAAAATCGGTCGTCGTCGCGGTCAGGGACAATGGATAGCCGGACAGATCCAGTCCCTTGTACTCGATGAAGCTCGCATTGGCCCGCTCGGCGGCGATCCAGCCGTCGACGCTGTCGCGCACGATTCCGGCGGCGTAGAACCACCATGCCGTATAGCCGGCGCCGAGAACGGCAAGCAGAAGAAGAGAGAGCAGGATGTGTCTGGCGCGCATGACTCGACCGGTATGGGGAAGGGCGCTGACTTATACCGGGTAGCGGCGATGGAGGTCGAGAGCCGCGTCGATCCGTGCTACGGTGGCATCTGCGCTGAGGGGACACTATCTGAGGGTCATGTCTGCCGAAGATTACAAACGCGGCGCGGTCGAAGGCGATGCCGCCACCCTTTCCCAGGAGCTTGCCGAGAGCGACTTCGACGCCACCACGGGCGTCGAGCCGGCAATGGTCTTCCGGCCCTCCCGCGGCTCCGTACTCTTTCCGAAGATCAAGGTGCCGCCGGGAAGCGACCTATGGGTGTTCGGCTACGGATCGCTGATGTGGAACCCCGAGTTTCCCTATGCCGAACGGCGGCAGGCGTTGCTGAGGGGCTATCACCGGCGGTTCTGCGTCTATTCGCACCGCTACCGGGGCACGCCCGAGCGGCCGGGACTGGTTCTGGGCCTGGATCGTGGCGGTTCCTGCCGTGGCATCGCCTTCCGCGTCGAACCGCCGCATGTCGACTCTACGATCGACCTGCTCTGGGACCGCGAGATGGTCAGCGGCGTCTATTCTCCCAAGTTCATCAAGGTTTCGACAGATGAGGGTCGGATACCGGCCTGCACTTTCGTCGCCGACCGCGCTCACCGGCAATATTGCGGTGAGCTGGGGCCGGCGGATGTCGTCCGGTTCATCCGGCAGGGCGTCGGAGAGCGTGGCCCGAACCGCGACTATCTTGCCAATACGGTCGGTCATCTGCGCGACCTTGGCATCGTCGATCAGGGACTGGAGAAGTTGCTGGCTCAGGTCGGCAAGACTTGAAGCAGGATCTGTTGTAACCATATGATTTTCGATGCGGGGACGACCCTGCATCTTCCCATCAGCACTTATCGGCCGGGACGACCCAGCCACGGACACTGGAGGTCTGTGATGGCTTGGGTATTTCTGTTCCTCGCCGGAGTTTTCGAAATCGGCTGGGCCTTGGGATTGAAGCAGACGGAAGGCTTCACCCGTCTCGTCCCATCCGTCCTCACCGCTGGCTGCATGGTCGTCAGTCTCGGACTTCTCGGGCTGGCGCTCAGGACGCTGCCGCTGGGTACGGCCTATGCGATCTGGACCGGCATCGGCACCGTCGGAACCGTAATCGCCGGCATGGCGATCCATGGCGAACCCGCCAGCGCGCTTCGCCTCGGCTGCATAACCTTGATCGTGGCCGGTATCGTCGGCCTGAAACTGGCGCCGGGCCACTGATCCAACGCCGTATTCTACGGTTACATACCTGAAGGACGAAGGTGCAGCCGCTACAGTCGGCGTCCGGAGTTGGTTTTCACCTGGGAAAGCGTCAGCGCGTGGAGGCCAGGATGAACGGGACGGCCGGGTTCGTATTGCACCGCTTTCCCGCCTACAGGGACGTGATCCTGCTGCGGCTCCGAACCGACTCCCGGTTCAGGACGATGTGCGCCGACTACAAGGAAGCATCCGATGCGCTGTCGTCCTGGGAACAGTCGCCGACGCCACGTGCGGCTGACTTCGTGCGGGATTACAGGCGTCTGGTGGCGGAACTGGAGCGTGACATACTTTCGGATCTGCTGGAGCATGACACGTGAGAGGGGTCCTGCTACCTGCGATAGAGCCCTCCAAAGAGTCTCGAAAGAGGTATGACTCGCATACAGTTAAAATGCTATATTCTTTTCAACCGGGCGAGTCAGCAGTGACCACCGGATGAAGCCCCGACTGAAGACCCCGCTGCGATGCCTCCGCAGCGGGGTCTATTTATGTCCGGGGTCTGTCTTCCTCCGGGGCTTGTGGAGCCCCGATGCGATGCGGATCCGTATCCCCGCTCAGCGTGCCGGTTCGCCGGTGATCGCCGGCTTGATCGTCGTCTCTTCGGCCGCCAGCGCCCGATAGGTGAGCCCGCCCAGTACGCCGCCGATCAGGGGCGCAACCCAGAACATCCAGAGCTGCTGGAGAGCAATGCCGCCCTGGATCAGGGCCGGTCCCGTGCTGCGCGCCAGATCGGAAGAGCACAC
>NZ_JCACHA010000474.1:0-2248 GCF_059503625.1 Skermanella sp. | reverse complement strand
GCCTCGCCGCCACCGCAGACTGGATCAAAGTCATCAAGCTCTAACAGGCCTTAGAACTCCGCAAGGAAAAGGCCAATCCAGATCGAGCGAGCGCCCGCGTTCAAGGTCAACGACAATAGGGTAGCTAGGTAGGTTTCCGATATCGCGCTGAGGCTCGTCCGGCGCTGCGCTACTGACTTGCGCAAGCAACAAACGTCCGTCCGGCGAAAAACCCACGAAAGCTCCGCCTCGACCCTGCCCGCCTAAGCGTCCCGTCCGTAACCTCCAAATCTTGGTTGCGCCTCCATTTACAACTCGGTATGCTTCAATTTTACCGTCTCCTGCCTCCCGCTTATAAGTGAGAGCCATTTCACCGTTCGGACTCAAGGAGAATGCCTCGCCGGCCGGCACTCGGGGCGCCAACATATATCTTGCGGCAAGCAACAATATACTGTCACCGTCATCCGACGCGGGCCTTCGTGCAAATGCGGCAGCGCTTGACCATCTGACTGCCTGCGCAGCAATCAAGTACGCTTCTTCCGCATTACCAGCGCGCAGCACCTCTCTGGCCTCTGCGGCCAAGACGGTACTCTGCGCCCTCAATTTGTTAGCGCGCTGATTGCGAGCCTCAGCCACCATCAGGCCCGCGACCCCAGCCGTTCCAGCGAGCAGGACTAGCAACGCCGCGGCAGTGAGCCTCAGGGCATTGCGCCGCCGCTGTTCCTCTCCGCGGAGTTCCGGGGCAAATTCCCCGGGTATGTCGAAAACGCCTGCCAGGAGCTTGGTGAACGCATCCTCGACGCGCCGCGCCCGGCTTGGCCAAAGCCAGTACAGGCGCCGGTAGCCGCGCAGGTCGGCCCAGTCCCAGCGCTCGGAGAGGGAACTGAGGCGACCCGGGAATCGGTCCTCCGGCGCCCCGGGCCCGAGCGCGACGAGGATGCGCCCGACGTGCTCGGGTGAGTCGAGGAATGCGTCGATCTCCCGAGCGACCCAGTTCGCAGACCCGTCGTCCCGCGGCTCGAACGCGTCCGGGGTGGAGAGGACGACGAGAGTGCGAGAGGCCTGGAGCGCGGGCACGATGTGTCGCTCCCAGAAATCGTTGTTGCCGCGCTCGAAGCGAACGTCGAGGAAGATACGTCGCGGTCTGGTTAGTCTCTGACCCACCTCCGACGGCAGCTTGGCTAGCAACGCCTCCGACGGCCTGTAACGCTCCAGCCGTTCGCTCAGCCACTTGGCGACGCGCCGACCGCGGGCCCGCCGGTACGACACGAAAGCGGCGTAACCGCTCTCCCCCCCGCTCCCAGCCTCGGCGCCAGCCATATCGAGCACGTCCCTATGTGTTGGCAGATCTCCACCGTATTCAGTTCTGAGCGGGAGCGCACCCCATCTCGATAGAGCACCCGTCGTAAGCTTGAGGGGCAGTGTCACGGCAAGATCGTTGCAACTCCATCGCCCGCGTAGGCTGGACCGATGTCGGCGATCTCCTGCGCCCGCCACCGGTTCCCACCCGGCATGATCCAGCACGCCGTCTGGCTGTATTTCCGGTTCACGCTCAGCTTCCGCGACGTCGAGGACCTGCTGGCGTTGTCGAGGTCCATGCGCTGGCGCAGGACCAGGTCACGTGCCTTGAGCAGCGCCCGAATGCCCTGGGCCGCCTCGCTCTTAACCCGCACGGCCCTGTAGAAGCCGGCCCGCGCGAGCTCCGCCAGCATCGCCGCGTCGGTCTTGTCCAGCATTTGGCTTAGCACAGCATGTGCCTGGCGCGCATCGACACATACGGCAGGCAAGTCGCGCGCCCAGTCCGCGGTGGAGTCAGTTCGCCATCCGCCCCGTCTCGAGCACAATCCGGACAGGGCAGCCGAAGCGCTCCAACGCCGCGGCGATCGCGCCGGGGTTGACCCTGCCCCCTCTTCGCCCTTGCTCATAACCAGAGTCCGTTCTGGTTGTAGTCCGTCCTGGACCGGGTGGCGAACTCGTCGGGGGTCAGCCCGCCGAGGCTCGTGTGCGGACGCACCGCGTTGTAGTCGCCCGCCACGCTTCGAGGATGGAGCGCGCGCGCGGCAGGCTGCGGAACACGTGCCCGTTCAGGCATTCGTCGCGCAGGCGCCCGATCAGGCTCTCGACGAACGCGTTCTGCACCGGCCTCCCCGGCGCGATGGTGTGCCAGCCCACGCCGCGCTCCTGCTGCCACCCGAGCACGGCGTGGGAGGTCAGCTCCGTGCCGTAGCACATCGGGAAGGTTGAACCGGCTTTGGATTGACCCGGTTCA
>NZ_JCACHA010000473.1:0-2249 GCF_059503625.1 Skermanella sp. | reverse complement strand
CGGCGAAGTAATCGAGGTGCCGCCGGAGCGCCAGACCTGCCTCTACTCGGTCATGCCGTTCTACGAGGGCGAGACGCTGGAGCGGCGGCTTGGCCGCAAGCCGCGCCTGACCCTGCGGGAAGGCGCCGGGATCGCCGCCCGGATTGCCAAGGCCGTAGCAGCCCTGCACCGGGCCGGCATCGTCCACCGCGACATCAAGCCGGACAACGTGATCCTGGAGAGCGGCGGCGGCCTCCGCCTGATCGACCTGGGGGTGGTCCGGCTGCCACGGGTGGAAGACTTCCCGGCCGCCGACATCCCCGGCACGCCCAGCTACATGGCGCCCGAGTTGTTCGCCGGTCAGCCCGGCGACGAGCTGAGCGACGTCTATGCCCTGGGCGTCACGGTCTACCGGGCCTTCACCGACCGCTACCCCTACGGCGAGATCGAGCCGTTCAGCCATCCGCGCTTCGGCAAGCCCATCCCGCTGTCGCGCTACCGCCCCGACCTGCCCGGCTGGCTGGAGGCGATGCTGGAGCGCGCCGTGGCCGCCGACCGCAAGGAGCGGATGGCCGACGCCATCGAGTTCGCGATGGAACTGGAAAACGGCCTGGAGCGCGGCGAGCCCGTCAGCCCGCGCCGGGTGCCGCTGTACGACCGCGACCCCGTCCGGTTCTGGCAGATCGTCTCGGTGGTGCTGGCATTGACACTGCTTCTGACGAATCTCTAGACAGGACGAGCCTATCGCCATGCCACCGGAGCCCGCCCCATGACGTTCATCACCGCCGCCGGCCACCGCCTCGACACGAAGTGCATCGGGCCGCGCGACGGCGCCGGGCCGGTGCTGGTGTTCCTTCATGAAGGCTTGGGCTCGATCGAGCTTTGGCGCGATTTCCCTGAAAGGATCGCGGAGCTGACCGGCTGTGCGGCCCTGGTCTATTCCCGCCACGGCTATGGCCGGTCCGATCCGCTGAGGGAAAGCCGCTCGACACGATACCTGCACCACGAGGCGCTGGACGTGCTGCCGGCGGTGCTCGACGCCTGCGGTGTCCGCGATCCCGTCCTGATCGGCCACAGCGACGGCGCCTCGATCGCCCTGCTGGCGGCAGGGGCCGGCGTCGTTCCGGTGCGCGGCGCCGTAGTCATGGCTCCCCATGTCTTCGTCGAGGACATCACCATCGCCGGGATCGAAAAGGCTGCAACCGCCTGGAGCGAGGGCGGTCTGGCGCGGGCGCTTGCCCGCTACCACGCCGATGCGGAGGGAGCGTTCAAGGGCTGGAACGAGGCTTGGCTTGCGCCGGAGTTCCGCGCCTGGAACATCGAAGAGTATCTTCCCGGCATCCGCTGCCCCTTGCTCGCGATCCAGGGCGTCGACGACGAATACGCGACGCTGGCCCAGATCGACGCGATAGAGCGTCAGGTGACAGGCCCGTTCGAGCGGCAGGATCTTGCCGACTGCCGCCACACGCCCTGGCGCGACCAGCCCGATCCGGTCGCCGCCGCGATCGCCCGCTTCGTCGCCGGACTGCCGGGCAAGATTTCAGGATTTCCTGGCTAAATAAATCTTATGGTTAACGAAATTGAAAGCTTCTTGGCCTAAAACTTCCCTTGCGCCCTTCTCGGTGCGTTTTCTTCCTTGTAAACTTCAAAGCCCCGCGCGCTGTCCGCTGCGGGGCTTCTTTTTGCCCGTTCCACAGGGAGGTTTGTAGCCTTAGACGATCGTCACACGACTCCGTTCCACGACCGCTCCCGCAGCGGCACCCACCAGATGTCCAGAAAGCTCCAGACCATATTCACCGTTTCCCCATCGTCGGAGAGCGGAAACAGGGAATCGGTCAGCCTGACCACCATCTTGCTCTTGCCCACATAGGGCCGGTCGGTCGTCAGCGGCTTTCCCGTATTGGCGACATAGGCGTAGTCGGCCCAGCCCTTGTTTCCTTCGACCAGGTAGGGAAGTTCGGAAAAGCGGACGCCGCGCAGGTTCTTGGTGGTGATGTTGTCGATAGCGGTGCCGAGCAGCCGAAAGCGGAAGTCAAGGGGATCGCGCAGCACGTCGACCAGCGCCGTGGAGGACAGCAGACGAGGGATCTCGACCGGGTCGATATCCCTCCGGGACGGCATGCGCCGGCTCCCTCGCTTCAAGTTCCAATAGGCCGTGGCTTCCTGGACAAGCGGCGAGCAAGGGGGGGCCTGCACGTTCACGTCCCTGTCGGAAAGGTCCGTCCACACTCCAGCCAAGCGGGAATTCTCCTTTGAAGACATGCTCAGCA
>NZ_JCACHA010000472.1:0-25840 GCF_059503625.1 Skermanella sp. | reverse complement strand
GGACGTTTACCGCCCCTGAGCCTGCGCCACAGGAGGTCCCGGGTACTAAGCGTCAGGCTGCATCCACTAAGACCAGCGCCAGTCACATGCGATAAGTCATCCCTGCTACAAGTGAGCGCCTACTGCGGCACCATACGCCGTACGGCTCACGGTTACAGAGGCGCTCGGCCAGGACGCCCCTCCTGCCTACTGGCCTTACGTCCGGCAATGGTGGGCAAGCAGCCGTTTTTGGGCAACAGCCAAAGTCGGCAGCTCACAAGGCGCTGGACGATACTTCGGTACGCATTGTACATCACGGTGCGTGGACCACATCGCACCTGCTGTCACTGCACAGCGGTTGCTTGAACAACTTCAAGCTTTGGCTGCTGCGGCTCGACGGAGCGTGCGGAAGCAGACGTCACTCTGTTTCGTCCAGTTCGCTTAGCCTCATACAACGCGGCATCGGCAGCCTTCAGCGCATCGGCCAACTGCCGCGCGGTTTGCGGCACGGCCGCCACCCCGATCGAGACTGTGACCGGAGGAAGAGCGACTCTATCACCGTGTGCCGCAGTCGATTTGTGAAGCATGGAGACAGCTTGCCGAATGGTATCGGCACGCTCGGCTGCCTGGGCAAGATCGCAACCAGGTGGCAGCACGGCCAATTCCTCACCTCCGTATCTGCAAGCCACGTCGCTCCGCCGCAACTGCTCGATGAGAAGCAAGCCAACCGAACGGAGGACAGCATCACCGGCTGCATGGCCGTGCGTGTCGTTGATGGATTTGAAGTGGTCGAGATCCATCATCAACACGGCGACCGGACGTCCGTCGCGGGCGAGTTGCGCTTCCATCTGCGCCATAACTTCTTCCAAGAAGCGGCGGTTGTGCAGACCAGTGAGAGAGTCGCGCAGCGCCTGCCCCCGAAGCCGTTCACGCAGGGCTTGGTTCGCCAATGCCAGCGATACGCTATCACCCAAAGCTGTTGCCAATGCTGTTTGTTCTACTGTCGGCGCAGGAGCACCGGCGCCAAACGCAATGCGCAAAACTCCTTGGACCTCGCCGCGTGCCGCCATGGGCACACAAAGGCCACTTCCAGTTGCAGCACAGGCAACGCAGCCAAGGCCGTCTCCCTCCGCCGATGGGTCTCCGTGGTGAGGTCGGCCGCGCTTCAGAGCCCAACATTCGGAGGGAGCGAAGTGGTCTGGCGGCTCAGTCGCGGCAGTAGCGCTGGTCCCTTTCCATGACGCTGCAAGGTCAAGGCGGTCGCGTGAATTGTTAAACGCGAAGAGCCAGCCGGATAGCCCGGGCAGTAGCCGTTGTGCAGCATGGGCCACCACATCGCGCACATCTTTCGCTTCGACGCCACTTTGCAAAAGTTCGCTCATCTCCACGAGCGCCGCCAGTTCCTGCCCACGTCGGTCTGATGCTGCTCGCGCTGCTTCTGCCACCACTTGGCGTCGCCCGATTTGCCTGTGAGCGAAAGCAAGGGCAATAATAGTCGTCACGGCGCTGAGTACGATGAGAATCACGAATGCCGTTTGCCGCCAGCTAAGCGCTGCTTGCAAGGAAGCGATCTTGGCTTCCCTATCCGAGACATAGATCCCGACCAACCGTCTAATATCGTCGGTGGCTCGCTTACCCTCGCCGGCTTGTGTGCCCCTTACAGCGGCCTCTACGCCTCCTGTGGCGTAATGCTCAATCCGCCGCGCCCTGGTCCGTATCGCCACTTCCAAAGCGTCCAGTAGAGACGGCTCCCGCAGCAAGTTCAGACCGCGATCCACGGCCGCTATCGATTTGCTTCGCTCTCGATCGAAAAAAAGCAGGGCCGCATGGTAGTCAGCCAGCTGCTCGTGCTTTCCGCTCAACAGAAAACCTCGAGATGAACTTTCAAGATCAACGGCAGCTTGTAAAATGCGACGTGCGTTATCGCGTTCGGTCATTGCCCCCTGTAATTGAGCATCAATTCGCTGAGCATCAACATAGCCCCAAGTTGCTGATGCGGCACCGAGAGCAAGGATGGTTCCGAGCACCGGAACTGCCCAGCGCCACAACCGGGGCATGTCACGCGTTGAGGACTTGGGTAACTGGGTCTTCAACGACGGCTGCTTCAGCATGCTCATGGGTCCAACGCCTTGATCACCAGCTTTTAACCAAGTGCATCACGCATAAGCGAGCTTTAAAATCAACCTTCAGGCGATGCAGCGGCGGGAAGGGCAAGCGTGAAGCATTTTGCTGTGCCCACACAGCGCATTGCCGGATGATGTTGCGCAATCTTTGCGACGACCTTGTAAGTGAGGTACCGCGGCTGAAGGTTGGGTCGGATCCGACAAGTATCCCTGGTATTTGCGTGACCGAGACACCAGCCTGGCCTCGATAATGCCCAATCCGCATGGCTTCGCCTCTTTGCGGCACTTCGCAGCCTCGCTTGGCCTGACCCCGAAGCCGCACTCAAGCGGTGGCAAAGAGCGCCTGAGCCGGATCTCCAGGCAGGGCAACTCCATGTTGCGCCAACGGCTGGTGCTCGGCGCTACGAGCCGCCTGCACCATGCCCGGCGCAGCCCGGAGGCTTCGGACTGGATCACGCGCCTGTTGGCGCGGCGGCCTTTCAAGGTCGTTGGCCGAGGTCATCCACCATGCCACTTGGCTATATCATGTGTTCAGCCTGAGCCTGCGCGACATCGAGCTGATCCTGGCCGAGCGGGGCTTGGTGGTTAGCTACGAGAGTATCCGCTTTTGGTGCCTCCGCTTTGGCGTGGACCTCGCGGCCAAGCTGCGCAAGCGGCGGCCGAGGCCGGGTGACACCTGGCACATGGATGAGTTCTATCTGAAGATCAACGGCGAGCTCTTCTATCGTAATTACCCACCCCCCTTGCGCGGGAGCGGGTTGGCTGATTCGATCTTGGCATGCAGCGGGACGAGCTTGAGCACCGAAGCAAGGCGGAGCTGATCGAGCTGGTGTTGCGGCTGCAGCGGCCGGAGAAGACGTCGCGCACGTCCTCCAAGCCGCCGTGCACGGATCGAAAGGAGCGGCGCGAGCGCGCCAAGCCTGGAGGCGCCAAGCCGGGCCACGAGGGTCGCAGCCGTCCCTTGAGCGACGATGTGTCCGAGAGGGTCGCCCACCGCCCTGAGGTCTGCCCGTGCTGCCGAATGGAGCTCGCGCCCGGTCTACCGACCGAAGCAGCCGGGGTCTGGGAGCACATCGAGCTGCCCGCGGTCCGGCCGCGGGTAGTGCACCACCACCGCCTGGCGGTGCGCTGCCCCGGCTGCGGCACGCGGGCGGTGGCGCCAGTGCCGGTCAGCGGCACGCCCTTCGGTCCGCGGCTGCACGCGGTGGCCACCTACCTGAAGACCTACCAGGCACTCTCCTATGAGCGGCTGCAGGCCGCGCTGGCCGATCTGTTCGGGCTGCGCCTCAGCCAAGGTGGGCTGATGAACCTGCTCCGCCGCGCCCAAGGCCGGTTCCAGCCCGGGCGAGAGGCGGCCGTCGTGGCGCTGCGCCGTGCCCAGGTGGTCGCGTCCGACGAGACCGGCGTGCGGATCGAGGGCTGCAGCGGCTACCACTGGGTATTCCGCTGCCAGGATGCCGTGGTGCACCAGGCCGCGCCGACGCGCGCCGCCTCCGTCGTGCGCGACATGATGGACGGGCACCGCCCTGCGGTATGGCTCTCGGACCGATACGCGGCGCAGCAGGGCCACGGCTTGGCCCAGCAAACCTGCCTGGCGCACTTGGCGCGCGACGTGGCGTATGCAGTGGAGGCCAGCGACGACCCCGTGCCGTTCCGGCTCAAGCTCTGGCTGGGCTCAGCCTTTGCTCTGGCCGACGCCGCCGCAGGCTTGGCCGCCTCCACCCTGGCCGCCAAGCGGCGGGCACTCGAGCGCAGGCTGGACCCGATCCTCGCAGCCCCCAGCGGCTGCGAGCTGACGCGGGCGTTGCAAGCGAAGCTGCGACGAGCGCGCGACCAACTGCTGACCTTCGTGGACTGGCCTGGCCAAGTCGGAGCAACGAACAACGCCTGCGAGCGCGACCTCCGCCCTGCCGTGATCCAGCGCAAGGTCACCAACGGCTATCGCGCGATGTGGGCCGCTCAGGGCGAGGCGGACGTGCGCACCGTCGTCGACACCGCCCGCCTCGTGCCCGGCACCAGCGTGTTCGGCACGATCCTGACGACCGTCACGGCCTGACCACTCCGCCGCAGAAGTCAGGGGGTGGGTAATTACCTTCTATCTCTAGCGCGCGGTGGACCAGCACGGTGTCGTGCTCGACATCCTCGTGCAGGAGCGGCGCAATGCCACGGCCGCCAAGCGGTTCTTCAAGCGCCTGCTGGCCGGCCTCAAGTACAAGCCGCGGCGCATCGTCACGGATGGGCTGCGCACCTACGGCGCAGCGCAGCGCGAGGTCCTGCCCGGCGTGCGGCATCGGACCAGCTGCTACTTGAACAATTGTGCCGAAAACTCCCATAGGCCAACCCGGCGCCGAGAACGCCAGATGCAGCGCTTCAAGTCACCCGAGCAAGCACAGCGGTTCCTCTCGGCGCATGCGATGATCTACAGCCACTTCCGTCCACGGCGGCACCTGTTGCGGTCCGATCAGTACCGCCGATCGCACGACAAGGCGTTTCTGATCTGGTGCCAGGAGACGTGTACTCGGATGCGGCGTGAAGTCACGCAAGCTTTGTCGCGCGGGCCAACTCGTCTTGGCACCAGACAACGTGACAATGCCCTGGTGGGGCGCTTTCGGCGCAGAGGGTCGACGGTCCTGATACCTACTCCGCGACGAACCCTGTGGCTCTGGCCACACCCGCCCACCGCTCCAGATCGGAGCGGCCGAGGCGGTCCAGCGCCTCGGGTGTGGATGCCTCGGGATCGATCGTCAGCGAGGTCCGCCATTGCTCCACGAAGCGCGTGTCGCGGAAGGCGGTGTGGATCGTCTCCGAAAGCTTCGCGGCGAGGCCGGACGGAGCGCCGGCGGGCAGGTACATGCTGTACCAGTCGAGCCAGTCGAGGCCGGGCACGCCCTGCTCGGCGAAGGTCGGTGTGTCCGGCATGCGCCGCCAGCGCGCCGGCCCCGTGATTGCGAGGACGCGTAGGCGCGTGTCGCTGGTCAGCCGCTCGACGTCCACGCTCCCCTTGCTCATCGCCGCGATCTGTCCGCCGAGGACCTCGGGGGCTGGGTCGTTGCGGCCCGCCACATGTGTGCAGTCGAACTTCAGCGCGAGCTTCAGCATCTCGCCGACGAAGTGTGGCGGCGAGCCGGCGGCCAAGCTGGCGTAGGACGCCTTGGCCGGATTGGCGCGGCACCAGTCGGCGAAGTCGTGCACAGTCCGCACTGCCCCGTCGACCATCGGACCAATGCAGAAGCAGAATCCCGAGCGGCCGAGCAGGCTGACCGGCTGCAGGTCCTGAAATGGCCGGTACGACAGGGCCCTGAAGGTGTGGGGCGCGAGGGTGAGCACCCCGGAGGGCGTCACGAGTACCTGGCTGCCGTCCCGCGGCCCCTGCAGCACCGCCTCCACAGCAAGGCGCGCGCTCGCCCCCACCCGGTTCTCCACCACCACCGCGGGCGCGATGCGGCCGGCGAGGTAGGGCGTCAGGGTCCGGGCGATAATGTCCGGCAGGGTGCCCGGCGGCAGGCCCACGACCAGCTTGACGAGGTCCGGCATGCGCTGCTGCGCCCGCGACGGCATGGGGAAGGTCGCAGCGACCGCGGTGGCTGACAGGACAGAACGACGGCTGAGTCCAAGCTTTATCATGTTCGTCGCCTCCGCGCAGCCGGGTTGCGGGACGATCCGGGCGCTGCGCCACCCAGGCCTGCATCCGCGCTGGCGAGCTCCAGCAGGAGCTCTGCCGCCCCGTCACCCTCCGCGGGTAGCGGCGGCTCGGAGGGGTCAAGAAAGACAATGTGGCGCCCTGCGAGGATCCAATTCAGGAGCAGGCCGATCTCGGTCGGATGCCGGGACTGCGGGTACTCGGCGAGGACCATCTCCCGGGCATGGGCGATGCGGACGGCGTCGATCTGGCGAACGGCGCGCAGGGCGCGCGGGTCGCTGCGCGCCCAGATGCGCATGGCGAGCTCGAGGTCGGACCGGGACTGCCCGGTCCACCTGCCGGCCCGGCGCTCGGCGGCGTCCCGTAGGATGCCGGAGAGGGTGAAGCACCCGGTGCGCCGCAGGTAGGCATGGACCCAATCAACCTGAGCCATTCTCCGCCGCAACCACTCCTCGGCCATGGCGTCGAGCAGCGCCTCACGGTTCGGGAAGTGGCTGTAGAAACTGCCCGGGGTACGACCACTACGCCGCGCGAGATCCTCGATCCGGACGGCGTCTACGCCGCCGCGCTCCAGTGCCAGCAAGGCGAACTCGACCCAGTGCTGCCGCTTCCACCGCTTGAGGGCGGCGAGTTCCGTCTCGCTCGGCAGCACCAAGGGGAAGGTGGGGCCGTCATCGCTGGCGTTATCGGCATCGCTCGGCTTCGGCTCGGCGGTCGGCAGGTGTTCGGGCATGGTGCCTTGAAACGTAGGTTATCCTATTAAAATAGGATGCCCTACGGTCATGAGCAAACCTATGTTTGTTGATACGCGGTGTTGTGAAGGCAAGATTTTCGTGGCGCAAACGTCCCCGAGCCGACCTCCAGGCCACGCCCCCAGTGCGGCTTGAATCAGTGGGTTCCCGCAAATGGAGCAAGCCCTGCATCAATGCGATAAGCCCCGCCTGACGCTAGCCATTTGATCCGTCAGGCCGGGACCAGGGTCTCGGCCAGCGTGCTCCAGGTGGCTTCGCGGAGGTCGCGGCGCATCGCCTCCTCGTCGGTCCAGCGGGTTTCGGTGGGGAGGCGGATCACCTCGCATTGCACCGTCAGCGTGCCGTCGCGGAAGGGCCATGGGTCCAGCGACCAGCGGGAGGGACCCTGTCGCACGAGATTCATCTTGCGGGAGGTGCCATCCGCCATCGGTGCCTCGCCGGCCTTGTCGGGATCGGCAAAGCAGAGGGCGAGCGACAGGGCGTCTGTCACCGCGACGAGAGCGGAATTCCGTTCGACCTGCTCGGATGTCACGCCGAGCTTGGCGATCCAGTCCGCCTGAAGTGCCGCCTCCTTGGCGGCGTTGCGGTCGATGGCAGCGTGGTCCTCCGGTGGCAGGCTCTCCGGGTCCATGTACTCCGTATAGATCCGTGTGCCGTGCAGGGAGATGAGCAGGGCGGGCCAGAGGCCGTAGGCGGCGCGGGCTATCTCCACGCCGCGCGCCCACATGGGGGCATGGACCGCCGGGCCGAGCCTGGTGAAGGGGTGGGGCAGACCCGTCTCGGTGTCGAGGGTCGGGGCGGTTTCCCAGGACAGCCAAGCGATGTCGTGCTGTTCGGCGCCGAGGATGACCTCCGGCGCTGGATTCGGCTGGGCAAAGCCGGGAGCGCCCCAGGCGGCCATCATCTGGCCTGAGAGCAAGGCGTGGGAGGGCTGGGAGATGAGAAGGCGGGTGCCGTTCTCCGGGCTGCGCAGGATCATGGAGTATCAACGCGCGAGTGGGGTCTCGGGATACGGTACGACCTGATCCATCTGGTTTTGAGGATCCGGCAGAGCTTGCCGCAGTCGCCCTGTGCCACGTCCACGCCATGCGGCCGGAGCAGGTCTTGGCCGACACCGCGCCCCGCTTGCGCCCGGGGCAGAAGCCCCGCATTGTCCTCGAACACGATCAACAGCGCCATGGCCGACAGTGAGACGGAGCAGGGCGAGCAGCCGCCAGCCTCGGGCCGCTCGCATCGCACCCCATCACCTCCTGACATGGGTCAGCCCCTTGTCACTGAGTGCGCGCAGCCGACGCTGCCACTTTCATCTCCGCCAACCGCGTCGTCGCAGCCTTGGCGATGGCGGCGAACTGCCGGGCGATCTCCTCCGGCGGCATGTTGGGACAGGCGTCGTGGCAGATCCGAACATAGGCCCGTATTGCGCGCTTTAGCACGGCCGCCTGCTCCTTCGCGGATAACCCCGCCAGGGTGCCGGCCAGCAAGGTGATGGGATCGCCGCTCACTGAAGCCGCCTCGGCGCTGGCGATCGGCCCGCCATGCGACGCCCGCCAACCGCCCGACACAGGCCGCGCAAGTTCGTCTCAATCTCGGCCTCGGTCCACCCAGCTTCCCGGCAGTTCCTGACGTAAGCCGCCATCGCCAGCACCATTAAACCGGTCTGGTCCTCGGGAGGCGGCACCACAGGCTTCCTATCCAAAGACGTAGTTGGACGTCTTTCTCAGGTGGACAATTCGTTCCGCCTCATTGGCCCGCGGAGCACGTCCATTGGTGCTGGAGATAACACCGGCCAGGCTGGCGATGAGATCATCGCAGCCGAAAGGCTTCACAGGCGGGCAGTCGGGCCACCGAGCCCTCTCAGGTCAGCCTCCGGCGCCGCCTTCCCGAAGCCGGTAACCACCACCGCCGGTAGCTTGGGGTTGGCTTTACGAAGCTCGCGCAGCACCGACCGGCCGTCGATCCCGTGCATGAGGTGAATGTCGGTGACGACTCCGGATAACTGCTCCACCGCACCAGCCCGTGCGAGCGCTTCCTCGCCGCTATGGGCCAGAACCACATCGTAGCCAGCGTCTCGGAGGGTATCCTCGATCATCATGGCAACGAGGACTTGGTCCTCGACCACGAGGATCACCGGTCGTGGCGGGCAGTCTCCCCCGCCATTCCGAGCGTGCTCTGGTACTGTATTGGCCGGCATCGGCAGCAGCCTCCTGAGCGGCGCCATGAGGGCAGGCGAGAGCGGTTACATTGCAAATATATCAATCTTCAGTTGATGAGCAAACGAAAGAAGGTGGCGCGGCCCGGTATGCAGGGAGACCATCCATCCGCAACCACACGACGTACCGCTGGATCTGATCGTCACCGAGCAGCAGGTCTTCCGCGGATCAGTGCCCATGACGGCGACGGAAGGCCTGGGCCAGGGCAGTCGGGAGCAAGGACAATGATGGGCAATGTGTGGTCGGGGACGGAACTGGACCGGTTAGGTCGCGCCGTGCTGGAGGCAGCGGCGGATGCCATTATCCTCGCAGACCGCGAGGGCGTGATCCGCTTCTGGAATACCGGGGCGGAGCGCTTGTTTGGCTTCACCCCGGCGGAGGCGCTCGGTCGCCCGCTCGACATCATCGTCCCGGAGCCGTAGCGGGCGCGGCACTGGGCCGGGTTCAGCCGGGTCATGGAGACGGGCGAGAGCCGCTACGACGCGGGCGAGGTGCTTGCCGTGCCCGGCCTGCGTAAGGACGGCGGCCGCATCTCACTGGAGTTCACCATCGTGCCCTTGCGCGACCCGGCGGGCCGGATGGAGGGTATGGCTGCGGTCCTGCGCGACGTGACACGGCGCTTCGAGGAGCTGCGGGCGCTCCGGCGGCAGGTCGCGGCCGCACGGGAGGGCAGCGCGGCCGAGCCGCGACCCGAGGCAGATCCGAGCCGCTCGTCGTCTCAGAGCGGTTTCCGCTTTCACCGATTCAGAAGAGGATTTCCTTCGACGGTGGGGCGTGATTCGTTTTCCCTTCTGCGGCGACCTGGTGGCCACCGAGATGCAACGCCATGCCGAGGTGGTGCGCGTCGCCGGCGTGCAGCCGGAATAGCTCACCTGCTACAGGACACTCACCACCAGCTCCGGCATGAGGCTGGCCTGGCCTCGATAAGCCTTCAGGATCTGGCCGAAAAGGAGATAGCCTCGGGCCATGGACGACCCTTTCGATCTCGAGCGCTTCGTGCGGGCCCAGGAGCCGGTGATTGCCGACGTTCTCCGCGAGCTCGGGACGGGACGGAAGCGAACGCACTGGATGTGGTTCGTCTTCCCGCAGCTCCGCGCCCTCGGCCGAAGCCCAACCGCCCAGCACTACGGTATCGCCTCGCTGGCCGAGGCGCAGGCCTACATGGCGCATCCCGTCCTCGAGCCACGGCTCGTGGCGTGCGCCGAGCTGGTCCGCGCGGTCCAGCACCGGTCCGCGTACGAGATCTTCGGCAGCCCGGACGATCTCAAGCTGCGGTCGTCCATGACTCTGTTCGCAGCGGCGCGGCCGGAGACGGCGGTATTTGACGACGTGCTCCGCCGGTACTTCGAAGGCAAGCCGGACCAGCTCACGACCGAACTGCTCGCGGCGGGATGACACACCGACACCGCCGAGCGCGATCATCAAGCCACGGTACCCGGGTTCCAGCTCGACCGCGTTCAGCCCCCATGGCGGACCATTGAGGAGGCCCTTCGCACAGAGGCTTAACAGTCAGTCCTTCGCGGAAGACCCATCACCAGGTTATGGGCATCAATGCGGCTCAGCATCTGTCGGTATCCATATCCACACATGCGATAAGTCCGGTTCGACCGCCCCGCTCGACAACATCTGCCACGGGGTGGCGGGGACCATCACGCCGCTTGTCGACTTGTGGCTCGATGAGGAGCGGTTGCCGAGCTACATACGGCTGGTGCCGAAGCCAAAGGGGTGAGGGCTGTGAGGCGACCTAGCCAGGGCTAGTTTGCTGGCGCCCTAATGCCTCGTGCTAAAGTCATGTAGCGGTTCCAAACCTCAGCGCATTCGTCACCACAGCGCTGGATCCATTTCGGCAGCACGACGCTGCGTAACAGCCGGGCACGACGCTGCTGGTCCTCTGGCGTATCGTCCAGAACCACCATGTTGCCGGGCTTGCCCTTGCTTGGTGCAGCGGGGCAGGCCCGCATTGCAGGCGAAGCCTTCCTCGGTCTCCTGCTCGGCAGCCTGCCAGATCCTGGCTTCCAAGGTCGTCAGGCCTTGCTGGATCTGGGTCCTCACCTCCGCCGGCAGCGCGGTCCAGGCGCTGATGTTGGCTCCGAAGAAGGAGACCCCCCAGTTGATCGCTTGCCGCGACATCGTGGAGGTCATGGTCTGTAGCCCGAGCGCATTACCCGACAAGCTGCCGGTGATCGCGCATTCCACGGTGCGCTGGTTGAAAGCGCTGACGATCTGGGCGAAGGGGATAACGACCGGAACGGCACCAAGCGCTTCGAGCAACTCGCTTTGCCCAACGGAGGAAACCCTGATTCGCCGACCAGCAAGGTCAGCGAGGCCGGTGAAGGGTTCGCGGCAGAACAGCACCTGCGCTGGGTAGGTATAGACCGCCAGCAGCTGCACATTGTACCGCTCCCGCAGGATCGTCTCCAACCGCGGCCGTAGCAGGTCCAGTGATTGATGCAGGGTCGCCGTATCGGGGTTGAGCGCCGGCAGGTCCATGGCGCTCAACTCCGGTTCTTCACTCGCGGCGACAGCCAGGCTGATGGTGCCGAAGGGCACAACGCCCAGCCGCAGGAGCCCGAGCATGTCAGCCCCACGAATGCCGCTGCGATCGAAGGGGGCGATCTCCGCCTGGACCCGACCATTCGTGAGGCGGGGCACCTCCCTCGTCCAAAAGGGCATCTCGTATTCTAGATACTGAGCGACCCCGCCGAGGCCGCCTGCGATCCTGAGATGGATGGGGGCCACCTCCTCGACCGCGGCCGCGGCCGCCGTGGCTCCGAGCACCACCGCAATGGCAGCTTTCGTCACCGCCCGTCGCAGCCGGCGTGCCGCTGCATAAGTTCCGGCCAGGGACGCAAGGCCAATCATGATTTTCTAGCGGATCCCGAAGGGCAGACCGGTCTCTCCTACTGCCTTCCTACAACAACACCGGTTGAGATCACCTGCAATTCGTAGCATCTGCGTCGTGGGGATGCTCCACCACAGCCGGCATCCCGTTAGCCGACCTGTGGCTCGGTAGCGGCGCCCGCCGAGCCATATGCGGCTGGTGCCGAAGGCGAGGTGATGTGGATGCGCCAACCGAAGCCCAGGCCCGCGCTGGTGATCGTCTGCCTGGGATGCGGTGCCCGCTATGCGGACCCGGGCGGCGACGACCAGCACTGGCGCTGCAGGGCGTGTGGGGAGCCAGTCGCGCGCAGGCTCGCGGCTTCGGCAACGACACCTTCAAGGACGGCGGCGGGCAGGGGCTGAGATGAGCCGCTATGTCCGGCTCCTCCGCATTGCCAACCGGCTCGGCCAGGTGCCCGCCGGCAGCGCCGAGGCAAACCGAACCATGCATGACGCGCTCGGCCGCTCCGGCCCGGTCCTGCCCTGCACGAGCGACAAGGCGGCGGCGGAGGAGCTTCTCCCGCCCGGCTTCGAGTGGATGCCCTCCACCTATGCCGGCCGGCTGGTCTACGCGGCCTGCCGCCGCGCCGGCCTCGATGGCGCATGGCCGCACCCGCACCACGGGCAATGGGGGCGGACCCTGCCGCTGTCTATGTGCGGGCCTGGGCGAAGCTGGCGAGGGGCTAGGAGGGCTTGCCGGAGGGCTCAGCCCTTTCGGCGGCACCGACCTGTTCAAGATCGCGCAGAGTGTCCGTCAGCTCCTGGATCCAAGGACCACCCTCATCGAATGGTTGGATAACCCGCAGGGCTCCCGACTGCGGCGGCTGGGTGACCTGGAGGCAGCGACGGCCTTGCCATTCCACCACGACCCGCAACTCCCCTGACGCCTCAAGCATGTAGCCGAAGCCCAACCCGCCCGATTGGGCGTAGTAGCTCAGGGAGCCTGACCGCGCTTGAAACAGCCGAGCAAGGGCAACCGCCGTGTCGGCGGCCGGGCTGATGGCCTCGAAGGGGTCTTTTGGATCGTTCGTCATGGCTGCGTCACTTGCGGTGGAACTCTCACCTCGCAAGGAAGCGGGACTGCCGTGATCGACGGAGCGCAAAAGAAAGGCCGCCCAGGGGGAGGCGGCCTTGAGATGTGCAGGGATTTTCGCCGGGAACGAGCTCTCCAACGTCACCACCGCAAGGCTGGTTTGCGAGCGTTCCGCACCAGCAGCGGCGCTGCTCAAGTCGGCTTTGCGGGGGTGTGGTGGGAGGGGGCCATCCAGCCCCGGCAGACAACAGGCAGCCCCCACCGCGTGGCCTACCCCTTACGGCTCCCGCAACGGGTTTAGCTGGCCACCTGTGGCTATTCCTGCCACCAAGCCGCGAGCCGCGCCTTCTTGAGCGGCCTGTCGGCACTGGCCGAGCTGCCTTGTCTCGCGGCGGAATACCCAAAGGGCCGCCCGGACGATCCAGGCGGCCTCAGTGGGGTCGGCAGTCTCGGCGCGGAGTTCTTGGCGGGGGAGGCAGACGGAGAGGGACCAGCTGCCGCTAGGGATGGCTCCTAGCCCGCCCCGCGAGGTGATCATGCTCGACCTACATCAATCAAGAATAGCAACGGACGCGCGAGCAGCCATCACAGGCAACGGCGCTCTATTGGTTCGCCCCCACACCCCCAGCCGCGCCGCTGCGGCCTCAAGCAGCGCCACACCGCCCTCCCGCCATTGGCGCCGGGTCAGCAGCTTGGTCGCCTCAGCCGGCGGCAGCCCTCCCTTGCCATATCGTCTCCAGAATGAGATTTCTCGCGATATAGTGGGTAGCTATACAGCTTTAGGTTGAGTGAAGTGTCATGAACTAACCGGAGTGATGTGGATGAGCCAAACTGCTCTGCAACAGGAGCTTCAAAGCCAGCACGTCAGCATGGCCGACGAACATATTGGCGCTCTGATCCGTGTCAGGCGGCTGATGATGGGGCTGTCGCAACAGCAATTAGCCGGGGTCATCGGCGTGACCTACCAGCAACTGCATAAGTACGAGCGAGGTTTGAACCGCATTTCCGCAGGTCGTTTGTTTGAGATAGCGCAGGCGCTTGCGGTAGATGCCGCTTGGTTTTTCCAAGGACTTGGCCAAGAAAGTGCCGCTGAAGACGCGGCGCCACGCCAACGCATGCTCCTGGATCTCATGCGCAACTTCGTTCTGATCAAGGACGAAAAACAGCAGGAAGCTGTCACCTTTCTGGCCCGCTCGCTGGCAAGCTCATAGCGAAGCTTGCAGGCTGCCTTTCCGTTAGATGCCTCGGCCTCAATGCGCGTCAAGACCGCCGGGGAGGCCACGCTGGGCCAGCCTGGGCGGTTGCCGGTACGTGTGTGGGCCCCATTATGCCCCAGAGCCGCTGGCAGGCTCCCTGGCGCATCCTGGCGGGGGATGCCGATCTGCTCGATGGTCGCAGGCCTATCGCCCGAGTGCGGGCAATAGAGAAGTCGGGGTTTCCGGCCCTCGCTGCCTCTCCCCGCGCCTGCGCTTCGGCCCGCTCGGTGCTAGTGCGGGAGCCGGGATGTCTACGGTGCGTTTGCCCTAAATGCCTGATGCGAAGGACGACCCGCGGGTACTCTATGCTGCTGACCGTACGGTATTGGCGGCAGAGCGGACCTACGCGGCCTGGGTTCGCACCGGGCTTGTGTCACTAGTGGCGGGGGTAGGAGCCAAGACCTCGCTTGGCAGCGTGCTGCCGGAATGGGCTATTTTGTTCAACGCCTCCCTCCTGGTGCTGTTCTCGGCTTTCTGCTTTGCAGTCGCGGTGTGGCGGGACATACGTCCGGGTCACGACACGCCGCAGCGCTCCGACCTGCGCCGCTTGCCGGCGCCGCTGCTCATCGTCGTGAACGGCGGCCTGCTGCTGGTGTCATTGGGTGCCCTGTTGGGTGTCTGGTTCGGACGGACGGGCGGGACCTGAGAAGCTGAGGATCCAACTGGGATCGGGAGCGGGTTCGTACGGGCCAAGCCGGGGCCGCGCTTCTCCCGCAACTGCCCGACCGTCGCCGCAGACACTGTCCTGCCGTCACATCCACGTAGTGAGATTGTTCTCGCGGGATAATGCGCAGAGCGCCGCCGCACAACTCATTATAAAAAGGCCATAAACCGGGACGCAGCATATGGGTGAGACCAATCCACAGGAAGAACCGCAAAGCCATCGTGCCACCATGGTGGACCTGCACGTTGGTCGCCGGATCCGAGAGCGACGGGTGATGATGGGACTGTCGCAGCAGCAGTTGGCCCGCATCATCGGCGTGACCTACCAGCAGGCACACAAGTACGAACGAGGGCTGAACCGCATTTCCGCCGGCCGCCTGTTCGCCGTGGCACAGGCGCTTGCCATTGATCCCACATGGTTCTTCGAGGGCATGTCCGCGGAAGCTGCGGTTGAAGAGATACCGCCACGCCAGCGCATGCAGCTGGAGCTCATGCGCAACTTCGCCTCAATCACAGACGAAAAGCAGCAGGAAGCCATCAGCAATATGGCCCGCTCGCTGGCAGGCTCATAGCCGAGCTTGTGGACAACTGGGGCCCGCAGGTTTCGCTATAGCGAGCCGCCCATCTCCGCCAACGCTACCTCGGACAGCCAGACGCTCAAAACGCCCAACCACTCACTGCCCTACGAAGGCGCAGCGATTGCGGCGTCCGGCTGCTGCAGACTTGCAGATGGCTCAACCTGTGCGGCCGGTGCCATTTTGCACGGGCAAGGCGTAGACGGTCGGACAGGTCGTTACCGCGCCGCCGCTAGCATGGAATTCCGAGATCATCCGGTTGAGAGCCTCGTTATCCGGCGGGGCCACTAATCTGCAACGGCGCTTGTGAGCGATCATCGCTTGGATGGATTGGTGCTTAGCGGAAGCAGCTTCTGCGGCAACGCTGGACATAAAGCGGCGGTTTTTCTGCACAGCCAGTCCTCACCCTATCGCAATGAGCACGTATGCATGCCCAGCTATACGCCCCTGGGTAGAAATTTCCTCATTGAAAACGTGGTGTGGGTCTCCCGTACTTTGTCGCATCTCTGCACCGTGGCTGTTTTGCAACGGTCGTAAGGGATCCCTACAGCAGGTTACGACGTCACCAAGCCCGAACGGTTGGGCATGCCTTTGGCCCGGCAAATCACCCCCACGGCTTGCAGAATAGGTGGCGGCGATCAGGGTTTGGAGCCTAGGCTTGATCCGTCATCGTGCGACACCGGAGTAAGGGCTCTACCGTGTTCGGAGCCATGGTCACATTCGCCGCACTGGGGATCGCCTCGGGCACGCTGTTGGCGTGGCTCGATGGTGTTCCGTCCGCCACCTGGCTTGAGGAGGCGGCACTGGTCCTGCTGGACGCGCTGCTTGGCTTCGCGCTGTGGTGGGGGATCTCGGGCTTCACACTGATGCTGCACACCGCCACCGTTGAAAGCGAAGGGGTGGAGCGCTATGGCGCGATCCCATCCCCGCTTCCGCGATCCGTCACTCAGCGCTGCATTGCCAAGGTCACCCATCCAGGCTTGTGGTTGCCGCTGGGGCTATTGGTGACGTTCTGGGCTACATAGAAGGCGAGCATCACCATATGCACGCCGCAGGGGACCCGCTGGATCGCTCTGGACGGCTCCGGGGTTACCGTGGCCCTCCATTGTGCCCCAGCGACGCTGATCAGCCGCCAAACGCCGCCCACCACTTCCCATCGAGCCACAACACCTGATCCGCCGGCAGCCGCACTGCGGTCGGCTGTCCCTGGAGCCACTGCTGGATCTGCTCAAGCCGGATCCGGTCCTGCATGGTCACAGTCGGCCGCCCGGCCAGCAGGGAGATCTGCTTCCGAGCCGTGTGGGGCGGCAGGTCGGCGATGCGAAATCGGCGCTTCCTTTGTCGTGCAGCGCTGGCGTTGGGTGCTTGGTCGCATCTGAACCAGCAGTGTCGCGCTGCACCCGCCCACAAACGCTCTGACAGATGTCAGGCAAAGATGAAATCCTTGGCGGCCAGTAAATGGTCGATGCCATCAAGCGTTATCTTGTTGCTGAACTCCGTTGGACTTCCGAGTGTTCCATAATAGATTTCCAGCTTGCCTTCTGTGCCTAGCCTTTGGCTCACGGTGCGCTGTGATAATCCAACGAAGCCGATTCGATCTCCTTCTGAGAAATCCAGGATGCGATCTCCCATTCCTATGCCGTCACCCATTGAGAACTGAAATATATCGGCGCCGCCATCGCCTTTCAGAAGATCCTGCCCAACACCGCCGATAAGCGAATCGTTGCCCGATCCTGCGTACAACTGGTCGCTCCCAGCACCACCTTGCATGGTATCATTGCCAGCATAGCCAACCATGAGGTCGGAACACTTGGTTCCGACCAGAACGTCGAAACCCGCCCCACCGAATACATTCACGTTCTTTATTCCGCTTGTGGACACTTTCTCCGCGGTCATTAAAAGGGAATTGTTTCTAATAGGTTTGCGTAGCTCCTTCGTGCTGCGCGATCATGAGCATCTAATTGTCAGGCTGCAGAACATTGTTGGGACCCGCTCGGGCTGGCCATTGTAGAGTCTGCCTACCGCTTCGAGTGCCTGCCCCGTGGCAGGACGGCCTCGATGGCGGCGAAGCCGTGCGGGGCACGCTCCTCAGCGATGTCCATCATGGCCTCGACGTCCATGGCGCGGTTCTGCAGCGCGATGGCGCGCGTGACCGGCAGCCGATCTGCTTCGTAGGCCCGCAGCGCATTCTGGACATCGTCTGTCATTGGCGACGACCCGCACCAACTGCCTAATCAGACCTTCGACGCGATAGGTCCACCCGTCGCAGGCCGGCTCGACCCGCCAGGATCCGCCCCCGGTCGGCCGCCAAGCTGATCCGCCAGCCACGCCTCGAGGCCATCTCCCGGATGCTCAAGCAGCTGGGTCCGCGCATGCGTTACCGGAGTCACTGTAGCCGGGACGGATGGCTGTTCCATGAAAATTGGAGTTGTCTGACCAGTCAGCGGTTCCGCGAGCGGCGCAGTTCTTT
This sequence comes from Skermanella sp., assembly GCF_059503625.1. Classification (NCBI taxonomy): domain Bacteria; kingdom Pseudomonadati; phylum Pseudomonadota; class Alphaproteobacteria; order Rhodospirillales; family Azospirillaceae; genus Skermanella; species Skermanella sp. Next base: position 8,259 of record NZ_JCACHA010000472.1, on the reverse strand, counting down.
GCATTTACCGATTGGGCAGGTCTGGGACCGCCCAAAACTGTCGGCTTCATTACGGTCGCAGCGTTAGCGGAGATCGACACAAGGCCGATCCGTAGTCACAGGAGTACCAATCGCGGAAATGTTAGTGCGTCTCCGGTTTGACTTGGACATCAACTTCAAGTTGCATAAAGCAGCCGGGAACGCCTCTCGGTTGTCAGCAGCGAGAACGTCCATGGCCGTTATCACAGGTACGTCCGCCAGAGATACGATCAAAGGGAGTGCCGGTATCGACACGATCGCCGGTGGTGCCGGGGCCGATCTGATGTCCGGCGGGGCCGGAGCCGACCTCTTCGTGCTCAGGGCCGGCGATGGGGCCGACATCATCAACGATTTCCAGCTCGGCGTGGACCGCCTCTCCATCGCCAGCGGCACCTACAAGCCCTGGCTGTACCAGACCACCGTCAACGGGATCTACGGCACCAGCATCGTCTACAACGGCTCCTGGTCGGACTCGATCTTCCTGGCCGGCGTGACCAATATGAAGCTGGAATGGCTGACCAGCCCGTCGCTGGTGCCGGCGGCGAATATGGCGCAGACGGTCTTCAATCCCGTCAGCCTTACCGCCGGCAGCGGCTCGGACACTCTAGTGCTGAAGATCAGCCAGGATGCATGGCAGGGCAGCGCGCAGTACACCGTGAGGATCGATGGGGTGCAGATCGGCGGCACCTTCACCGCCTCCGCCCTGCGCGGCTCGGGGCAGTACGACACGCTGACGCTGAAGGGCAACTGGACGGCCGGCACCCACAAAGTCGAGGTCAGCTTCCTCAATGACGGCTGGGGCGGGACGACCGACACCGACCGCAACCTCTATGTCGAGAGCGCCAGCTATGCCGGGCTCGCAGTCAGCGGTGCGGCGCTCAGTTTCGGCCGGGCCGGGGTGCAGAGCTTCTCCTTCACCGAGCAGCCGCCGGCGGACCCTTTCCCACCGAAACTGCTCACCGCAGGCACAGGACCGGACAGCCTGGTGCTGAGGGTCAACCAGGATCACTGGAGCGGCAGCGCGCAGTACACCGTGAGGGTCGATGGGGTGCAGGTCGGCGGCACCTTCACCGCCTCCGCCCTGCGCAGCTCGGGCCAGTACGACACGCTGACGCTCAAGGGCGACTGGGCGGCCGGCACGCACAAGGTCGAGGTCAAATTCCTCAATGACGGCTGGGGCGGCTCGCTGGCGCAGGACCGCAACCTCTATGTCGGCGGCGCCACCTACGGCGGGAAGGACGTGGCAGATTCCAGCCTCAACCTGACTTCGACCGGGGTGAAGACCTTCTCCTTCTTCGAGGCGCCGCCACCCTTCGACAACCTCACCCTGAGCGGCACGGCGGATAATGACGTGCTCACCGGCAAGCTGGGCGCAGACACGATCAGCGGCGGCGGAGGTGCCGACACGATCACCGGCGGCCTCGGCAATGACAGCCTGAGCGGTGGCACCGGCGCCGACGTTTTCGTTCTCAAGCCGGGCGACGGCGCCGATGTCATCACCGATTTCAGGCCGGGCGAGGATCGCCTCTCCATCACCACCGACGGGACCTTCGCCGTCTGGCAGGAGGCAGCGACGGTGGGTGGCGTCAGCGGCACGCTGGTACATTACGGGCCGAGCACGGGCGATACGGTGATGCTGGCGGGCGTCACCGATGCCTGGATGAACACCTTGGTCGATCCGTCCTGGACCTATGCGCCGTCCACCGGCTCAGACGAGTTCGGCCAGCTCATTTTCCAGGACGAGTTCAGCGGCACGCGGGTCGATCCGACGAAGTGGCCGATCAGCTATGGCGGCTCGACCTACTGGAACGGCGCCTTTCGCTGGGACAACTCGCAGGTCAGCGTCGGCAACGGGATGCTCGATATCGGCATCACCAAGATGGCCAACGGGAGCTGGGCGACGGGCGGCCTTTCGACCACGCCGAACCAGTGGAATCCGGGCTTCGCCTTCACCTATGGCAAGGTGGAGATCATGGCGAAGATGAGCGCCGAGGTGACGGGGATGGGTCCATGCTTCCTACTCTGGCCGGCGGCGAACGGGGTGTGGCCGCCGGAGCTCGACATCCTCGAGACGCCGAAGGGCGACGGGATGGTCACTCAGCATTGGCCTGATCCGATGACCGGCGGCGACGTGTACAAGAGCCACACCTACGACATCGACCTGACCCAGTGGCATGTCTACGGGCTGGAATGGACGCCGGGCCGGGTGACGATGACTGTCGACGGCCAAGCCATGTATACCTACACGCAGAACATCCCGACCATGAAGATGACGGTCGGGCTGCAGGGCCATGTCGGGGCACCGAGCGACACCTGGTATGGCGGCGTGCCGGGCGCGGATGCGCCGAACCGCTACGACATCATGGTCGATTTTGTTCGGGTCTATGAATGGCATGGTTAATGCCAAGTCCCGCTGATCAGAACCCATAAGCCCAGAGGTGATTCGGGAAATTCGGACAGGCCGATAAGTGGATTTCCTGCCTGAGAGCAGCAAAAGTACGGCGGGTCAGGAGCGAGAGCTATGGCCGAAACTAGGTGACGGCGGTCTGAGAAAGGCGACGTATCGAGGCGGGTGACGAGCCTGCCAGAACCTCCCGAAGGAGCGATACGCCATGACGAGCCATAGCACTGTCGTCCCCCTCCGCTAGCCCGATGAGATCGGGGATCCGTAGACGGCGGTTCTGAGGAGCGGTGCTCGTCGCTTGCTGGCGCAGGCCATCGAGGCCGAGGTGGACGCGTTCCTGGCCGAGATGCGGGGCCTGCGGCTGCCGGACGGGCGCGAGCGGGTCGTGCGGCACGGGCTGGGGCCGGAGCGCATGGTCCAGACCGGCATCGGCCCGATCGCGATGCGCCGGGCCAAGATCGGCTATCTCACCCCGGAGCAGATGGCCACGACATACCAAGCGGCTGTATCAGCGGCGCAACAGTGTTCGTGAAAGTGGGTCAAGGCCGATCGCCTGCTGACCCTTGCAGCCAGACATGAACCGCGGCCCAGCGCTTTGGTCGGACTTGCCTCAAGGTTGCTGTCTGCAGTTTACATGTTACTAAAGATTTTAGGGTTATAGAGGCACAGCAACCACTAGGCGAGAAAATCATGGCAGACCGGCGCATCGATAGGGATGACAGTCAGCCTCCTTTGGGGATTGGGTTCGCCATTGTACTCGCCGGCTTACTGTCTCTCCCCCTTTGGGGAGGCATCATTTGGCTCGTCCAGCAGGTGTATTGACCATCCCCGAGGACAAGCAGGTCGCCGCTAGTCCAGCAGCCGCACCCCCAGCCGGGCCGCCCCAGCCTCAAGCAGCGCCACGTCACCCTCTCGCCACTGCTTCCGGTTCAGCATGCCAGTCGCCTCAGCTGCCGGCATCCCGAGAGCAGCGCCAATCTCCGCAGGCGTGCTGATACCCCGGTCATCCATCTCCAGGCCGATGTCCATCCGCAACCGGATGGTCCTCAGCCGATCGGCGGCGCGGCGTTGGTGCTCCTCGGGCGTGATCTTCGGCTTCGCGGGCGGTATCTGGTTGGTTGCCGTGTCCTGAGCTGCAGCGAGAGATTCGAGCAGGACGACTAACGCGGGAGCGCACGACAGCAGCAGCAGTCCGCGCCGCGTCACCCTGGTCGCCATGGCTACTGCCACCCCGACACGCCGGTCATGTCCGGCAGCCTGTGGGCGTGCCCTTGTAGCAGTCGATGCATGTCCGTCCCCCCGTAAATAGGAGCCGCTCGTGGGCCGCCGGAGCGGCGGGCGTGAGCCGCCCGTCCGAACGGGCCGGGCCTGGCCCGCGCCCGGCCGTTCGAAGGCGAAGGCGCGTCGGGAAATCCGGCGTCGCGCGCGGTCCTTCGTGGTCACCATGAGGGAACGACGAATGATACTGGCGATGGAGCAGCTCGGAAAGCGGTCAGCGGCCGCGCCGAGACCGAAGCATGACGCACGCCCGGTCCGGCCAGCACCATCCTCGCCGCGTAGTATGGCCGTGACACCGACTACCGCGACACACCTCCAAGACAGGACACGATCACCATGCTTGGACGCGAGTTCGGCCTTTCGACCCTGAGCCTGCTGGCTGGCGCCGCCGCGGGCTCCCGCCCGGCGGCCGCCCAGACACCCTACCCGACGCGCACGGTGACCATTGTGGCGCCCTTCGCCGCCGGCGGCTCCACCGACCTCATCGTGCGGCTGATCGCGCAGTCGCTTTCGGCGCGCCTGGGCCAGCAATTTGTGGTGGACAACAAGGCCGGCGCTAACGGCGCCGTGGGCAACGGCTTCGTGGCCCGCGCCCGGTCCGACGGCTACACGCTGCTGGTCACCCCCAACAGCACCTACGCCATCAATCCCCACCTCTACACCAACCTGCCCTACAACCAGGAGCGCGACCTCGCCCCGATAGGGCTACTGGTCCAGAATGGATTCTTTCTGTGCGTGCGGGGTGACTCGCGGTTCCGCACTGTGGCCGACCTCGTGGCCGCGGCCAGGGCGGCGCCGGACACGATCAGCTTCGGCTCTGGCGGCATTGGTTCGGCCAACCACCTCGCCCCGGAAATGTTCGCCGCTGCCAACGGCATCAAGCTCCAGCACGTGCCCTACCGCGGCAGCGGCCCGGCTATGCAAGCCGTGACAAGCGGTGAGATCCCGATGTCCTTCGTGGATACGGGGGTGGCGCTGCCGTTCCTGCGCTCGGGCGAGCTGCGGGCACTGGCGGTGAGCTCCGAGCAGCGCTCGGCCCAGATGCCGGACGTGCCCACGCTGGCTGAGTCCGGCACGCCCGGCCTCAACGCGTCCAGCGACTTCGTATGTTTGCCCCCGCCAACACGCCCGCGCCGGTCATCCGCCGTCTGTCACAGGCTGTCATAGAAAGCCTGCGCGCCCCCGACCTGCGCGAGCACCTGCAGGGCCTATCAATCGATCCGGTCGGCGGCACCTCGGAAGCGTTTCCGGCCTATCTCGCCGCTGAGAGCGCCAAGTGGCGCGACGTGATCCGCGCCCGCGATATTCGCGTCGAGTAGCACAAGGCAAGGTGCTGTCAGCGCTCGCCCGAACTTGACGACGGGAGGCGCCGAGTTGCAGGGGGCAGCGGCGTAGACGTGCTGGTCCCTGCAACACAGCGGTGCCGCTAGATAAGCGGGCGATTGCTCACCTCGCGGGCAACAGCCTCGGGCTCGATCTATACACGCTGTTCGCGTGCAGGCTGCCACGGCTGAAGGACGACTTGTACCTGAGCTGGCTGCAAATGCGCGACCAGCTCGGCAGCGGCGAGGCGCACGCGCGGTCGCTGGCGCAACGCATCCGCGACGTGCTCCCCGAGCTCGCGGCTGTATCCAGAGGCAAAGATTGAGGCGACCCTTCACGGCCTGATGTTGAGCCCGTCTCCGCCAGCCGTGCATCGAATGACGGTGCAGGTGCGTGACCTTGGATTGGTAGCTGGACGACGCTGACGGGCCAGCACCTCTATTTAGGGGCGGGTGAGTTCAGGCATTCGCCCACGGTTGCCGTCGCCTGCCAAGCTAACCTCCCGCTACCCCTTTGATGACTTTGCCCGTTCCGCCGCAGTTTGGGCACTCAGTGCCGCCTTGGACTTTGCCCTTGCCACTGCAATCGGGGCAGACATCCTCACCGGTTCCAGGGGTGCCGGGTGGCGCATCGTCGCCCGGGTTCATGTCGGCGGCATTTGGTGTCGCTTGGAAGTTGTTATCCTTTTGGGTTCCACTCGCCACGCAAGCCTCCTCTGGTGCTTACCGCCAAGACTCGTCTAACGGCGCCCAATGCGTCCCGTTGCCCACGGGCTGGACGTCTAACCCGCGGCAACAGACGCTCGCCTGTCAGCGCTTCCTCCAGTCGAGTTCACGGCTCCAGGCGGCTCAGTGCAGGAAGGAATAACGGGACGGCCGCCGCACCGGGGGTAGTGCCATGCCGCTCGATGCGGGCCGCCAGGGCTAGCGGATCCTGGCGCAACATCATCCAGGCTCCTGCACCATGGCCGGGGCACGGTTGCAGGGTGTTGCTCTCGGTCATGTTCAGCTCTCCATGGCCTTTGGGCCAGCCACTGGCAATCTCCGGGAGCAGCATAGCTATCGGGTATGCTTGGTCCGCGTCCGCCCTGAGCGACCGCTACTCGAGCTTCCGCTGTAGAGCCGGCGCGCAGCGCCGGCCTCCCCGGCGCGTTATGGCTGGACCACCAGGGCGGGGCGCGTGGCCATGCCAGCCGGATCAAAGCGGGACAAGGAAACGCAAGCGGAGGCCGAGGAGCCGTCACGCAAGCCATCGAGACGCGCTGCCGCCGAATGGCTTAGGGCAGAAGAGGATGCGTTCGGCCTCTGGCTTCGACAAAGTCTGCACGAGGCCTTTGACGCCGCGATTGCGGAACCGATCCCTGAGGACATCCTGCGGCTTATTGAGGAGGATCGCGCCGAGCGCGAGCGTCTCAGGGGCAGTCGCAAGGCAGAGCCGGACAAATGAGGTGCCGATGCAGGGGTCTGGCCTATCCTTCGCGCGGATCCGCCTCAACGACGCCACCGGCCTCTGCTGCGGGCAGCCAAAGTGTGACCGTGATCCCTACCCCCGGCCTGCCCTCCCGCACCAGTCCGCCCCCAACCTGCTCGGCGAAGGTCCGGGCGAACGCCAGTTCGAACTCCGCGCTGGGATCCGACGCCCCAAGTAGCGAAGCCCCGCCGCCCAAGCCCGTGCCGGTGTCAGCTATGGAGACCCGGACATAACGGCCTGGCCGCAGCGCCGCTTGGTGCTCTGCTCCCGAGGTGATCTCCTCAAGGGCTGCCCCAAGCGTGAGGGTGCCGCCTTCCGGCATGGCGTCGCGTGCCGCGGCGGCCAGGCCCAGCAGCACTGACTTCAGTTCCTCGGGGTCAGCCAGGACTGGCGGCAGCCCCGGGGCCACATCCACTTCGACGCGAAGTGGAACGTCCAGGCCGCTTGTAGTCACACGTGCCAAGCGCTGCAGCAATGGCGCCACATCGACCGCTTCAGGCCGGAGCTCGCCACGCGGAGCAAAAGCCGTGAGGCGCTGAGCCAGCGCGCCGCCGCGCCGGGCTACGTCGTTCACCAAAGCAAGGATGGACTGCGCCGTTGCCGGATCATGCCCGAGCCGCGCGCCGGCCAAGCGCACCCCGCTCTGAACCGCCTGCATGACACCGGCGAGGTCGTGCCCCACACCGTCTGCGAGCCGGCGCAGCGCCTCAAGCCGGCGCACTCGCGCCTTCGTCGCTTGGTGCTGCACCGCCTCCTGGCGGCCGCGCTCGGCCATCTCCACTGCCAGTCGGCGCAGCGTCATCTCGCTCATGGTCACCGCGGCGAGATCGCGCAACGCCGCGGCATCGCCGGATGTCCAAGCACGTGGCTCGGTATGGATGGCGCATAAAGCGCCAAGCGCATGGCCATCTGGCGTTATGAGCGGCATGCCGAGGTAGGCGACGACGCCAAGCTCGGAGATGGCGAGGTTGCCGGATAGCAGTGGATGATGGCCCGCGTCCTGGATCAGGAGCGGCTCCCCAGCGGCCACGACGTGCTGGCAGAACGAGTGCAGTAGGGAGGTCTCGCGTCGAAGCAGCCAGGGCTGCGGCAGGCCAACAGCGCTCTTGAAGAACTGGCGGTCGGCCTCGACCAGCGACACCAAGGCCGCCGGCACGCCGAGCAGCCGGCAGACCATCCGGGTCAGGCGGTCAAAGGTCTCCTCGGGCGAAGTGTCCAGCAGGCCGGTTCGCCGGAGTGCCATGAGGCGGTCCTCGTCCTGCAGCGCCTTTCTCAACAGCGTTTCATCGGACATCGGATGGCCTCCTTGCTCGGCGGGCACGTACCCGTGTCCGTCTGCTCTGCGGGTGGCTATGGAACAGGCTCCACCCTCGAAGCTACGCTGTCCATCCAACTTGGCGGTAACACGCTGGCCAAAACGGGCAAACGCTCGCACCGACGGAACTGCGGCAATCCCCTCAGAGGAGTTGGAGGGGCCGCTCATTCAATCAGCATACGCCATCAGGAGATTCCGGGACCCTTTCCATTCGCTCTCGGCCCCTGCTGACCGTACAGCAGCGCCGGCATCACATGCGATAACCTCCGCTTTCCAAGCCTGGGCGGGACCTGCCGCAATTCGCGTTTGGGCAAAGAGAAGGCCGCCTACAAAAAGCGGGCGGCCTGAGTTTCTGGGAACAGAGATAGCAACCCCGCCAACGTCGCCCTTGCTGAGCTAGTACTACTGTGTCATAGAATGCTTGTCTGATGGGGTATCGCTGTCGTACAGG
>NZ_JCACHA010000471.1:0-2254 GCF_059503625.1 Skermanella sp. | reverse complement strand
GCTCGAACACACTGCTGAAGCGATGAATACAGTAGGACAGCCACTTTTTTTTAGCCTCAGGGAGACTTGAGTGCGAAACCACGTTTAGCAAGTCGATCAGAGTTATGGAGGGTCGTGCCATGGGTTTGCTCCTGTAGTGTACTGGTCACCGCATACCGCATTTATGAGGATGCCAGCGTAGGTGAGATGTATGCCATTGATATTCGAGGTAATTATGCGGAATCGTGTGAAAACACCTCGATGTAGTTTTCGGAGAACTACAGCAAAAATTCTTCACATTGATGGTGGAACAGTGGTGTTTATGGTATCACTTGGTAGCGTTGCAGGAAACCTTGTGGTTTCCAGATTTTTGTGTTGGCGTGACCGACCTAAGGCGGCAAAAAATTTCGACCTCCTTCGAAGTAACAAGCAACCTGCGGCCAATACGAACTGCGGACAAATCTCCTCGTGCGATATAGAGACGCACGGTTCGATCATGCACTCGTAACACACTAGCAACTTCCTTGACTGTAAGGTTCATGGTGAAAATCCACTTATTTAGGTCATTCGATGGTATTCTCACGGTAAACGAAGGATTAGGGCGGCGAAAAGAGCATAAATTGCACAAAGGCAATTTTTCTGTTTTAAGAAAATAAGCCGCCAAAAAGAATTTTTTCATTAGCGTATGCGGTGGGCAGACACGAAGGTTTCTTGATGGATAACGGTCGCATTGACTGAAATAAAACTATTAGTTGCAGATATGTCGATCAAGGAAAGGGCATACTTGGGGGCTGTTTGCATGCTTGTTCATTGTCCAAAATCCAGCATTAATCACATTCGGTCGCGGCTTTTTCATCCATATGAAAGATGTGAGGCGTACATCCTCTGATTGTTCAACATAATTAATTAAGCTGTTGAATCAAGTTAATATACTTACAATGCAAATACATTTGTGTTGCATTCTTTCGAGATGACGCCAGGATAAATAGGAATGGGGTAGAGAAATGTCGCGAAGAGCTAGGACTGAATGCCAAATTCACCCGATTTGGCACAATAGGTGTGCAAAAAACGTCATTTTGGTCACCCGATTTGGCACAATAGCTTCACCCGATTTGGCACAATAGCACCCTGTAACGCCTTGATTATAAACACGTTTTCGGCCCTAGAACAAGACCTAGAACAAGAACTGTTGAACAAAAGAACACAAACGGGTGGTGCGTTGTGTTTTTTTTAAAAATTTGTTTTATTTTTTTGGAAGACGGCATTCGGCAACGTGGCCAGCAGAGGACGCTTACTGCTTCCCTAACCCGATATGCCCTAGGAGCTCGTAGGAGGCTCACTGGTGAGGCAAAGAGGGTTGGAGCAGGAAACCCTGCTCGGTGACCTCTTCCGCTTACCAGTGCGCCTCCTACGCGGTTTTGGCAGGGAGCCTTACTGAACGGCAGGCGTCGAGGTAAACTACACCCAATCCGCGCCAGAGTATCGTTCCTGCTCAATGTGCTCGAGTGGGCTGAGCACTGCCTTGCCGAAGCCTGCCTGCCCGTATTGCGGAACGGCTGTACCCGAGGCTGCCCAGCAGTTGCTGTTAACGTTGCGACCAAATCGATCTGCCCGAAGTCCACTCGGTGGTGACGCGGGTCGATCTGTTTGGCGGCAGTTGCAGCCTCCGCGCGTCGCTGTTATGCCGTTCCGCTTGCCACCATGCCGCTGGGTACCCTGTTCGGCCCCGGCATCCAGATTCCTCTGGTTCATCTTCACCATAGCCATCACGTTGGTTCCGAGCAGTTGTCGCGAATGCTCAATAAACCGTTCGGGCTGAGCATCTCCCTCTCAGTCCGACTGTCGACGCCGCTGACCAGCAACTGTGGTGGTGTAGCCCCATAACCACGATCCTGCCGATTGAGAACTTGCTGAATGTTGAGATTGAGGCGCCAATCAAGAGCGCATAAGAATGTAATCCTGATAGCTGGGTTCGCGCCAGTTTTTCTATATAGAGCGGATTTTAAGATTCGTTAGCCGCGCGTTTTGCAACCAAGAAGATGCACGCTGCTTGGAGCAATGATTGGATGATGAACCCGAAGCGGTCGTAGCGCAGGGCCGAGGAGGAGTGTTTGGATCCCTGTGCCCAAACTCTCGCAGAACCGGAGAGAGTGCATCAGAAAGGTTATAGCCCGGCACTGTGGATAGGAACTCACCCTGATCAGCGTCAATCATCCTTAACAGTCCGTTGAAATACCTACCTTAAGATGAGGAGGTCAGACGGTCGGACGCCACA
>NZ_JCACHA010000470.1:0-2254 GCF_059503625.1 Skermanella sp. | reverse complement strand
CGTGGTAGCCGATGATGCCCGCGCGTTCGTACAGGGCCGCCGCCACCCGGACCGGATCGGGCAGGATGAAGCGCGGCACTCCGGTCGTCCAGACGAGCAGCTGCCAGGCGGCAACTAGAACCGCTGCGGTAACGGCGGGGCGGACGACCCGCATCATGACGCGAGCAGCCTGAGCAGGTCCGCCTGACCCGCGAGCAAGGCCGGGGCGTCGGGCGGACGCGGCGGCGGTCCCGCCGGCGAGATGGCGGGGCCGATCACCGCCGGCTGGCCGGCCATGACATGGATGTCGTGGCCCAGCCGCAGCGCCTCCAGCGGGTCGTGGGTGACCAGCAGCACCGTCCGGCCCGCCAGCAGCCGGGCGGCCTCTTCCTGGAGGCGCAGCCGCGTGATGGCGTCCAGCGCGGAGAAAGGCTCGTCCATCAGGACGATCGGCCGGTCCTCCATCAGCGTGCGGGCAAGCGCCACGCGCTGCCGCATGCCGCCGGAAAGCTCGGCCGGCTTGGCCCGCAGGCGGTCGCCCAATCCGACCTTGTCGAGCAGGTCCCGCGCCCGTTCGGTCAAGGCCGGGCTTATCTTCTCCCCCCGGAGCCTGGAGCCGACCAGCACGTTGTCCAGGGCGCTCAGCCACGGCAGCAGGAGGTCCTGCTGCGCCATATAGGCCACACGGCCGGCAAGCGGACCGCCGTCCCCTGCCGTCACTTCGGTCGGCGGTTCGGGGGCGGCCAGTCCGGCGATCAGCCGCAGGAGCGTCGTCTTGCCGACGCCGCTCGGACCGAGCAGGCAGGTCCACCGCCCGCCTTGCAGCGAGAAGTCGAGGCCGTCGAACACGGCCGCGCCATCGAAAGTCAGGCGCGCCCGCCGGATCGAAACGCCGACAGGGGGTGCTGGAGCGGATGCGGAGGGCCGCACGATGTCGTGCATGGGTCACTGATCCCTACGCCGGTATCAACCGGATCAGGTTCCAGGGGTCGTCCCGAGACTTGGGACCTCTCAGCCGACCATCGGCTCCCCCCAGTGAGGTTGGGCAGACTATTGCAAGTCCGTGACGGTCTGGCAAGCATCCCCGGCGATGTCCGGCCGATATAGTTGACGAACCCTGAACAGCGGCCTAGTTGACCTTCCATGCTGACCAGACCCCTGTTCATCGGCAGCGAGATCTATCGGGCCTCCTCCTATGGCCGGAAGCATCCGCTGGCGATCCCCCGAGTCTCCACCGCCATCGACCTTTCCCGCGCCATGGGCTGGCTGGACCACCGGTCGTACCTGGACAGCCCGATGGCGACGCCCGACCAGCTCGCCCGGTACCATGACCGAACCTATATCGACACCGTCCGGCGCGCGGAGGCGGACCAGCGGCTCGATCCGGAATCGCGCGACCGGTACAACATCGGCCGGCTGGAGAACCCGATCTTCGCCGAGGTCTTCCGCCGGCCCGCCACCGCTTCCGGCGGGTCGCTGATGGCGGGACGGCTGCTGGCCGAACATGAGGGCATAATCTACAACCCGGCGGGCGGGACCCATCACGGCATGCCCGACCGGGCCAGCGGCTTCTGCTATTTCAACGATCCGGTCCTTGGCATCCTGACCATGCTCGACGGCGGGCTAGAGCGGGTCTACTACGTCGACCTGGATGCCCATCACGGCGACGGCGTGGAATACGGTTTCGCCGACGACGGCAGGGTGCTGACCGTCTCGGTCCACGAAGCCGGCCGCTGGCCCTATACCGGCAAGGTCGAGGACCGCGCGGGCGGTCTGGCCCGCAACCTGCCCGTTCCGGTCGAGTTCAACGATTCGGAACTTGCCTATATCGTGGACGAAGCGCTGATGCCGCTGGGCCGGCGGTTTGACGCCGACGCCGTCGTGATCCAGTGCGGCGCCGACGCGCTGGCCGACGATCCGATGAGCCGGCTCGGCCTGTCCAACCGCGCTCTGTGGTCGGCGGTCGCCGAGCTTTCGACGCTGGCGCCCCGTGTCCTGGTGCTGGGAGGCGGCGGCTACAATCCGTGGTCGGTCGGACGCTGCTGGGCCGGCGTCTGGGCGACGCTCAACGGGATCGACCCCGGTGTGCCCGTGACACCGGACGCGGAGGAGGTCCTGAGGGCGCTGACCTGGACCCGGCGGCAGGGACAGAACCCGCCGGAACACTGGTTCACCACGATAGCCGACGCGCCGCGCCCCGGACCTGTGCGCGACGACATCCTGCGGATCGTCGATACCGTCATGGACTGACGGGATGGCATGACGGTGCCTGTGC
>NZ_JCACHA010000469.1:0-2257 GCF_059503625.1 Skermanella sp. | reverse complement strand
AGACATAAACATAGCGCCGGGCCGACAGGTCCCGCCGCTGCCAGCGCGTATAGTCTTCCGCCCAGCTCTCTTTCAGCCGCGCGATGACCGCGGGCGACAGGTTGGGCGCATCCTTGCCAAGCAGAACGCCCAGCGCCTCTTGGAAATCACCGGCCGAGACACCGCGCAGGTACAGGATCGGCAGCAAAGCATCCAAGCTCGTCGTCCGCCGTGCCCAGCGCGGCAGCAGTGCCGAACTGAACCGGATCCGCTCGGCAGCCGGACCGGGATCCCGGTCACGGACCTTGACCCGCTGGAGCTCGACCGGCCCGATCCCGGTCTGGATCACGCGTTCCGGTCCATGGCCATGGCGGACCAGGCGGTCTCGGCCATCGGCCAGCTTCAGGTCCTTCTTCGACGCCAGGAAGACTTCCACCTCGGCCTCGATGGCCTGTTCGAGTAATCGGCGTGCGCCACACCGCAAAAGCGCTGTCAGCGGATCATCGATCTCGTTGGGCTGGCGAAGCTGGACAATGCTGTTATCCTCGTTCATGGCGTATCGCTCCCTCGTGGAGGTTCTGGCAGGCTTCAAGCACCTACCTCGATACGCCGCCTTGCTCACCTCGTCATCACCCAGTTTCCGTCATAGCTCGGGCTACAGCGCATGTGCCTATGCCAGAACAATCCTGAATAAAGACCCTGCAGTGGATACCGCGGGGTTGGATCGAAAGAAGTCGGATCAGGCGGCCCTTACGGTGGCGATGAAGCTCGCGACTTCGCTGCGCAGCTTCTCCGCTTCGCGCGCCAGACCTTCGGAGGCACCGAGCACCTGGGATGCTGCGGCTCCTGTCTCCCCAGCTGCTTGGGTCACGCCGGTAATGTTGGCAGACACTTCCTCGGTGCCCCGCGCCGCCTGACTGACGTTGGAGGAGATGTCGCGGGTGGCGGCACTTTGCTCCTCAATGGCGGCGGCGATGGTCGTGGTGATCTCGTTCATCTGGCCGATCGTTCTGCCGATACTGTCAATCGCCGCCTGAGCCCCGCCAGTGGCACCCTGAATTTCCTTGACCTTGGCTTGGATCTCCTCGGTTGCCCGGGCGGTTTGCGTTGCCAACGTCTTGACCTCGCTGGCGACCACGGCGAAGCCCTTGCCGGCCTCCCCGGCACGCGCTGCCTCGATGGTGGCGTTGAGCGCCAGCAGGTTGGTCTGGCCGGCGATGCTGTTGATCAGCTCCACCACCTGCCCAATCTGCTCGGCCGCCTGAACGAGCATCTTCATCGTCTCGTTGGTCCGTTCGGCCTCGCTGACTGCCTGCCCGGCGATCCGGCTGGAGCTGTTGATCTGGCGGCCGATCTCGGCGATCGAGGAGGATAGTTCCTCGGTTGCGGCTGCCACGGTCTGGACGTTGGCGGAGGCTTCCTCCGAGGCTGCCGCGACCATTGTCGCCTGCTGGCTGGTCGTGTCGGCGGTGTGGGTCATGACGGATGCGGTGCTCTGCATTTCGGTGGCGGCCGACGCGACCGTCTCGACAATGCCCTTGACGCTTGCTTCGAAGGAGTTGGCAAGCTGGACCATCGCCGCCTTGCGCTCGGCGGCGGCACGCATCTCGGCTTCCTTTGCTTCCCCTTCCATTCGGCGTGTGCGGACCATGTTGTCCCTGAAGACCTGGACGGCGCCAGCCATCTGGCCGATCTCGTCTTTGCGTCCGGCAGCCGGGATCGCGAGATCAGTGTCTCCACCGGCAAGCCTGCGCATGGCCTCGGTCATGGAGATGACCGGAATGGCGATGCTGCGCCCGATCAACCAAGCGAGAGCCAATCCGAGTGTTATTGCAGTGGCACAGAGCACGAGAGTTGTGGTTTTGGCAGCCTCCGCGTCACTGGTGGCCTCCGCCTCCACCTCCGCCTGTCTGCCGGCTGCGATAGTGTGGATGTTTGATGATTTTTCCTGGATCGAGGCCATGGTCTCCGCCATGGGACCATTGACCAGGCTTTCCATCTCCAGGGTCAGTGACGCCAGTTCTGCAAAACCCTGGCTATAGCGTGACAGCAGCATTCTCACATCTTTCAGCCGCTCGCCTTGTCCAGGGGCGACCAGATTTGCCGCCATTTTGCTGAGCTGGCTATCGACGCCGTCAAGTTCCTTTGCAACGCGCTCAGCTTCCTCCTTTTTCTTCGAACCGAGGAAACGGGCAGCAACAACCCGGGCCAGCAGGAAGTTTTCTCCCGCCTGTGCTGTCTCAGCAATCAGATCGGTGTTGCCGCTGGATACTTCTGC
>NZ_JCACHA010000468.1:0-2263 GCF_059503625.1 Skermanella sp. | reverse complement strand
CCCGGTGCTGTCGGAGATCCCGGTGATCGGACAGGCGCTGTTCAACCAGACGCCGCTGACCTATGCGGCGCTGGCGGCGGTCGGGCTGGTCGCCTGGGTGCTGTACCGGACGCCGCTGGGTCTGGCGGTCCGGATGGTCGGCGAGAATCCCGCCGCGGCTGAGGCCCAGGGGATCAGCGTGACGGCGGTCCGGATGGGGGCTGTAGTCTGCGGCAGCGCGCTGATGGCGGTGGGCGGGGCTTTCCTGACGCTGTCCGCCTTCAACGCGTTTTTCTTCAACATGATCAATGGCCGAGGCTGGATCTGCATCGCCCTTGTCGTGTTCGCCTCGTGGCGGCCGGGCAAGGCGTTGCTGGGGGCGGTGCTGTTCGCGGCATTCGATGCCCTGCAACTGAGATTGCAGCAGATCGTCGGCCCGGCCCTGCCTTATCAGGTGTTTCTGATGTTGCCTTATGTGCTGAGTATCCTAGCGCTGGTGCTGATGTCCCGGCGCGCGGCCTATCCGCGCGCATTGATGATCCCGTTCAGGAAAGGGGAGCGGCACTGATGGACTTGATCGTACGGAACGCAAATCTGCCCGACGGGCGCGTCGGGATCGATATCGGGGTCGAGAGCGGGCGGATCGCTGCTGTGGAGCAAGGGCTTCAGGCGAGTGCGCCCGAGGAGATCGACGCAACCGGACGGCTGGTGACGCCGCCCTTCGTCGATCCGCATTTCCATATGGACGCGACGCTGAGCTACGGCCTGCCCAGGGTCAACCGGTCGGGAACTCTGCTGGAAGGCATCGCCCTCTGGGGCGAGTTGAAGCCGCTGCTGACCCAGGAAGCGCTGATCGAGCGGGCGCTCGAGTACTGCGATTGGGCGGTCGGGCGCGGTCTGCTGGCGATCCGCAGCCATGTCGATATCTGCGATCCCAGGCTGCTGGCCGTGGAGGCTCTGCTGGAGGTCAAGCGGCGGGTAGCGCCCTATCTGGACCTGCAACTGGTGGCCTTTCCTCAGGACGGCTATCTGCGCTATCCCGGTGCGCCCGAACTTCTGACGCGGGCGCTGGACATGGGAGTCGATGTCGTCGGCGGCATCCCGCATTTCGAGCGGACCATGACCGACGGCGCTACGTCCGTAAGGATGCTGTGCGAAATTGCGGCGGAGCGGGGGCTTCGGATCGATCTGCATTGCGACGAGACGGACGATCCGATGTCGCGGCACGTCGAGACCTTGGCTTTCGAGACGCAGCGGGTCGGATTGCAGGGCCGGTCGGTCGGCTCGCACCTGACGTCGATGCATTCGATGGACAACTACTATGTCAGCAAGCTGATCCCGCTGATGGCGGAAGCCGGGTTGGGCGTGATCTCCAACCCGCTGATCAACATCACGATCCAGGGACGGCACGACACCTATCCCAAGCGGCGCGGCATGACGCGGGTGCCGGAGCTTATGGCGGCGGGGCTGACCGTCGCGTTCGGGCACGACTGCGTGATGGACCCATGGTACTCGCTGGGTTCCGGCGACATGCTGGAGGTTGCCGGCATGGGCGTCCACGTGGCGCAGATGACGTCGATCGACGGCATGCATGCCTGCTTCGAGGCCGTGACGACGAATGCGGCAAAGCTGATGGGGCTGGAAGGCTATGGGTTGGCGCCAGGTTGCAACGCCGATCTCGTGGTGCTTCAGGCGAGCGGCGTGGTCGAGGCGGTGCGCCTGAAGGCGACTCGCCTGTTCGTCCTGCGCCGGGGCAGGGTGGTGAGCCGGATGGCGCCGGCCGAAGCGATGCTGAGCCTGGAGGGACGGCCAGAGCGGACTGGGTTCGCAATCAGCGGACGGTAAGGCGCGTCAATTCCACGCGAGGCGCGGTACAGCCGTATTCCCTATGGAGAGAGTGCGGACAGCGGCCGGGAATGTCCCGGCCGCCTCCGCTACTGAGGGAGTACAACGATGAGCAACCATCGTTTCACTCTCTGGATCAGGCTTAAGGCGTTCGGGACCAAGGTCCTGTTCGTCCTGCGGTTCTAATCTCAGAGTGGGGGGCGGGGAATTCTAGTCCCCGCTGCTTACCCTCTATCTTAAACGAAGTTCAAAAGCGCTTCAACGGCCTGATCCGCGTCGCTTTGCCCCCGACAGGCCTCCGGACGGGTCAAAAGAAAAAGCGCGGTCCCGGTGGACCGCGCTCTCGCTTGTCGTCAGCGGCAAGGCAGGAACTCAGGGTTACTTTTTGCCCGTGACGGCATCCTTGATCGCGCCGATGGCGTTCTGGATCTTGCCCTCG
>NZ_JCACHA010000467.1:0-2263 GCF_059503625.1 Skermanella sp. | reverse complement strand
GCAGCATGGCTGCGAAGCTGTCGAAGCTTTCCTGCTGGCTTGGTGGAAGAGCCACCATTTCCTTCAGGCGCCGGTTCCAGCGACAGTGATTACCAGCCACGTCATAGTCGAAGGTCCCAAGCCCGGCACCGTCTATCGCCACTCTCAGCAGTATCGGATCAAAATCATCCAGAGCATCGTCTTGATCCTCGTTTCTTTTCATGCTTAACCCCTTAAGCAATAGGTATGATTATTTGCTACTTTCTCCGACCATGCTTCAGGTGTCCAATACAAATCGTCAGCAGCATCAAGTTCACGGGTGTGAAGGCTGATATACGCACTGATATACATTCGGCCGGTCATCTTTATCCAGAATACCGCGAAAGTCTCAGCACGACACCCTTGTCAGGAGCGATCTCGAGATGGCCATCAGCCTGCGAGATCAGGCGCCGAACAAGTCGAAGTCCAAGGCCCCTTGTGCCGGCCTGGTCATCAACGTAAGCACTGCTCCCGTCGGCAGCGACCACCAGGCTGATGTTATCAGGGGCATACGAGCCGGTCAGCGTGACCTGTCGGCTCCCTTCACTTTGCAGGGCAGCGCGCAGGAGCTCCGTAACGGCAAGTCCGACGGGCAGGGCGACGTCGAGGAGGATGCTTTCTCCTCTCAGCTTCTCAAGGTCTACCAGAAGGCGCGCACCCGGAGCAGGCAGCAGTTCACCAACCTGACGCGCGAGGCGCTCAAGGTAGGGCCCGGAGTCAACGGAGCTGTAGTCCGAACTTTCGTGAGCGCTGTCCTGGGCAAGGGCGATCGAGCGAACCAGCATGACCGCTTCCCTGAAACGCGTCCTTTCCGGTCCATCGGCAATCCCTTTTGCCTGGAGGCTGAGCAGGCTGATCACGGTCTGAAGATTGTTTCGGCTTCTGTGGTGAACCTCCCTGAGCAGGCCTTCCTTTTCCCGCAGCAGTTGTGCCTGCTCCAGGGTGAGCCGTTCCTGGCACACCAGCAAGGCCTGAAGCCTCTCCTGGGCCTCGACCATGTCCGTGATGTCGATGCAGGAGCCGAAGTAGCCGCTGAAGGCACCATCGGCACCATGGAAGGGACGCCCGTTGTCGAGCAGCCAGCGGTACTCACCGTCATGGCGCCGCAGCCGGTAGGGCATCGAGAACTCTTCCCGGGCATCGAAGGCAGTGACGTAAATCGCGACACATCGGTCATAGTCGTCCGGATGAACACCCTGGGCCCAGCCGAAGCCGAGTTCCTGCTCCATTGTGCGGCCGGAAAATCGCAACCAGGGTTCGTTGAAGAAATCGCACATCTTGTCGAGCCCGGCGCGCCAGATCATGACGGGCGCGTTATCCGCCAGCAGTTTAAACTGATCTTCGCCGGAACCATGATCAACCACTATTCTCGTCCTCTTCGGCATAATTGCATCACGTCAAAAAGGGCCAGGCACATCGAACGGGTTTCAGGCCGTACCAAATTGATGTATTGCACGGACCAGAGCTACCATTGGGGAAGCATGCAGACCAGCCTTATCGATCTCGCTCCAGCCGCGGCCGCCTCATCCACCAGCGAGGATGACGAGCGTCACAGCGCGAGCCGGATCGAGCACACGAGAAGATTGCGCCTGGTGATCGTGGAGGACGACGCTGTCGCTTCGATGAACCTTGAGGCCATCCTTGAGGAGCTCGGGCATGAGATCTGCGACGTTGCCTCCACCGCTTCGGCAGCGGTGCGGATGGCGGAACAGCACAGGCCGGAGTTGATCCTGATGGACATCCGGCTGGCCAGAGGGAGCTCCGGGATTGAGGCCGCGTGCACGATCCGTGACAGCCTGGACATTCCCAGCATCTTCGTCACAGCGCATGACGATGCGGCGACCATTGGGCAGGCAATGGCTGCCCGGCCCCTCGGCTTCGTCACCAAGCCCTACACTTCAAGGGAAATCGCGGCGGCCCTTGCCGAAGCCCTCAGCAGCCCTCATGGCCTCTGTTGATCCATGGACAAGCCGCTCGACATCATAGCGGAAAGATGATCTTCCAGGCCGTTCCCGATGCTGCATCCACCTCAATCGATCCCTCAACCTGCTTCACCAGTCGCTCGACAAGGGTCATTCCAACACCGCGGCGGAGCTGCCGATCCAGCCCACTGCCGTTGTCGGCGACAATCAGCAGGGCTTCGCCCGTTCCAGCGACACCTAAGGAGATTTCCACCTTTCCGCTGCCGCTGGCAAAGGCATGTTCCAGCGCGTTCGAAACGAGCTCGTTGACCACGATGCCCAGC
>NZ_JCACHA010000466.1:0-2264 GCF_059503625.1 Skermanella sp. | reverse complement strand
TCTCCTGCGTAAGATTGGATTAGGGGGACCGGATGTCACTGACCACGACCTTCATGGTCTCGCTGTCGTCCTGGCAAACCGTCAGGATCCAGGATCCAAGCTGCTGAACAAGGCCCTCGATGAACGGCACCGGACTACGATCCGCAGGCTTGATGCCGCTCGAGATATCGGATCGTTACGCGCCCTTTGGCGAGCAGCGATCGACGCTGGTGATGTCCCGGGGGCTTACTGGGCTGTTCTCACTCACCCGGCGGCGGACCAAGCCCTAGTTACTGAAGCGTTTGGCCATGTCCACATGCTTTCGCACCTCGTTGGTGCCTCGAACCGGGCCGATATTCGGCGGCTGGCCTTGCAGGATCACGAGATAGCCAGTTTGCGCGATACCGTAGAGCGGCAGCAGCGCCGGCTTCGGGACGAGATCACGGAAAGAGATGCGCGAGTTCGACACCTCCAGGAACTCCTGGCAACCCGGGCAATCAGGGAAGTTGAACACTCGCCAGCAACGGCAGACGAAACGGACCGCCTTATTGCCGATCTTCGTCGACGCCTTGCCCTCCAAGAGGATCGCATCCGCACTATTGAAGCCCGCCGGCGGTCTCTGGAGTCCGATCTCGCTGTTGAGAGGCGCCGGACGGCTGAGCTTGAGAATGAGGTAAACGGACTTCGGTGCGAGATCGCAGTCGCTGAGACAATGCTTGGCCATGAGCACCCAGCGGATGGGATGCCGATACACGATCTCTCAGTCCCAGGCACAGTGCTCTACGTCGGTGGGCGGTCCGGGCAGACCCAGGCGCTGCGGCAGGCGGCTGCCCGGATCGGGGTTGATCTCCTCCATCACGACGCCACACAGGGCTTGGCCCTCCTCCCTGGACTTGTGGGACGTGCGGACCTCGTTGTCTTCCCCGCTGACTGCGTCAGCCACGAGGCCGCGTTAGCCGTGAAGCGCCTATGCCGCCAGTTAGGGCGCCCTTTCCGGCTACTGCGCTCCACAGGAGCGTCCAGCCTGCTGGCCGCCCTTCTGTCTAAGCCGTGCAGATCGGACTGAGAAAGCATCATGGAATCCAAATTATTTTACCTAATATCTCTTCTGATGCTGCTGAATACTAGTCCTGCTATGGCTCATGACTGGTACAGAGGCCTGACAACGCTCAATGGATTGTCCTGCTGTGACGATCGTGACTGCCAGCCCGTCGGGCATCGATACACGATTGAGGGCGGTCATGAGGTTGAGATCGAAGGCTACTGGGCATCAGTTAAATCGAGTATGATTTTGCCGCTTTCTTCGCCCGATGGCCAGACCCACGCGTGCTTTGAGCGGAGTTGGTCGTCGATATATGGATCCCAGGCCGCAATCCCCTATACCGTACGTTGCGTAATTCTCGGTGGCGAAACTTAGACTGCGCCGCAGCAAGGTCCAGATGGGCTTGGTGTGCCCAAGACATCGCTCTTAAGAAAGTCACCCGATCTTCGCTGACAATGTTAACATATAAAAAGCCTGCCAAATAAATCACTTAAGGTGATCTAGGGATGTGACATGAGGCCGATCCTGCTCTCCGTCGCTGTTCTCTGCACGATTGTGACGGCTGCATCTGCGGAACCACGAAAAATCTGGGAAGCCAACGGATTCAAGTCGCCTGAGTCTGCTCTTTGCGACTCTACGGCCGACGCCATCTATGTCTCGAATACCGATGGTGACTTGATGACTAAGGATGGCAACGGTTTCATCTCCAAACTCGCGCCCGATGGAACCATCTTGGAGTTCGAGTGGGTCACAGGCCTCGACTCACCGACCGGGCTCGCACTGGTTGACGGCACTCTCTACGTGAACGACTGGGATCAGATCGTCGCGATTGATGTTGCCAGCAAAACCGTGAAAGCCCACTACGAAGTTCCGGGTGCGAAATTCCTGAATGATCTTGCGTCAGACAGAAAAGGCCGCGTTTTCGCGTCCGATATGGTGACCAACACCATTTGGATGCTCGATGGTGGAAAGGTCTCCCTCTTTGTCCAGGATGACAACCTGACAACCTCGATAATCTAAATGACTTGCATGTCAAGGAGGAACGCATCCTGGTCGCATCATGGGACAAGATGGCCGCCGACTTCTCGACCAAAATTCCTGGACATTTGAAAGTAGTCGACCTGAAGACAAAATCAGTATCCGACCTCGGTGACCCAACTCCTGTCGGTAATCTGGATGGCATCGCACCTGATGGCACTGGTGGTTATCACGTCACGGACTGGGTCAAGGGCGGCCTGTTTCA
>NZ_JCACHA010000465.1:0-2265 GCF_059503625.1 Skermanella sp. | reverse complement strand
CCGAGCATGCGGAGCGCCAAACTCAGCAGCAGGCCCGCATGACGATCGTACAGCAAGCGCAGGGCCGAGGCGTCGCCGCGGGCGCAGCGACGTATCGTGTCTGTCTGTCCGTCGTCGCTGAAGTCAGTAGGTTTGGCGGCCAAGAAGGATTCTCAACTGAAACGGGCACGGCCCAGCCGGGTGGGATATTTCCCACAATGAGGGTATGACGCCTAGTGGTAAGTGTCTATTCCTGTCGTTGGTGCAGAGATCAGGTAATGGTGGATTCCGCCCTTTCCCGCGATAGTCAGGCGGACCGGCGGGTATCGGCATACCGGCTGTGTCCCCTGGTTGCCAGGAAATTGGCGGGCGACGTAATCTCCTGAAGGTGACAAAACCCATATCGGCGATCTGACCACCGCCTTAGGGGATCATGCCATGGAGAAAATTACAGCCAACAACGCTCCGGTTCAATCGCTTGACGAGTACTGGTTTGATCCTCGGGGGGCGGGAGTCAGTCAGCAGATCCGCTTATTCATCTAGGCGATGCTGAAGAGCGAACTGGAAGCAGCATTGAACCGTGGGCGGTATGAGCGCTCTGGATCTTTGCAGGGGTATAGGCACGGTCACCATGATTTTTTGGAAACAAGTGCCGCTGACGGAAGAGGTGAATACAGCCAGGATCGAGGGTTTTCACGCCATCAAGGAACTTCGATCTTGCCGGGCACACTCAACAACTGACATCAGGGACAGCGATTCTACCTGCACGCGCGAGGCGGCGTGATTGTTAATCAGCGGTGCCCGCCCATTTGCAACATGGGCCGGGACATCCCCGGTCTCCCGGAGGGCAGAGGGTCACTCGATACGTCGGGCGAGTTCAATGCGTGCGCGGTGTAGATGGCTCATCAGCGTGCCCATCGGAATGTTCAATCTGGCGGCAGTTTCGCGATAACTCAAGCCGTCCAGGCAGACCAGGACAATGGGGCAGCGCAGTTTCTCCGGCAGGGCAAATACCTCCGTGTACACCCGGGCCAAAGTGGCTCGTGCGATCACAATGCGCTCGATATCATCATCCGCAACATGGTTATCGTCCGTCAACTGGACCGACAACCGGTTATGTGAACTGCGCTTCTCATCGATCCAGATGTTTCTGATGATGCAATGCATCCAGTTTGATGGCTGCTTCACGATGGACAAGGATTGAGGATGGCTGAACGCGTGAACATAGGCTGTCTGAACAAGTTCGTCTGCGGCATCCTCTGATCTGGCCAGCGCGCGGGCAAACCGGCGCAGGTCGGGCAATAATTCGACAATAGCGTCGTGCCCGTCCCTTATGGTGATCGGAGTCATGGTATGATCCATCAAGCAAAATCGAAAACCGTGACCGTCTTCTGAAAAGAAGAGCGCCAGGTGCAAATTCCGCGAGAAAAGCAGTCGCGGAAGGATGGAGTGACGACTGGAACGGGTTTTTTAGTCATTTCATTCCGGTGTGGGCGTCGGCCTGCTGCACTTGGAGAGCGCCACTGATATTGGCGAGATGTGTCCTTCACAGAGGTGCTCTCCATTCCAGTGGACCTTGCTGTGCTTTTACTTACGCGATGGCGCCGTTGGTCCGACCTGGAAAGAAGCCGAAGCCGTTGCTCTTACCCCCCAGGTAAACGATGTTGAGGACCTGCTGCGGTGTACGGCTATAGGCAAGTCCGTTAAGATCTGTGGGGATCAGGTTGGCCCTTTCCAGCGTTCCGAGATCCTGATCGATCCCGTCAGGTCCATCCACTGCGTCGCGAAGATCGGATATGGCTTTGGCCTGATCGAGCAGGCCAAGCTGGTATAGGGCGGAACGAATAATGCCGGCATGGTAGGCTTCGGCTGCCAGGATGCCGGCAGCTGCTTCCAGAACGTCCGGGTTCGAAATAAAACGTGCAGCACCCTTATAGGCGGTGACGCCGACATCTTCGAAGATAAAGGCCGCGAGCAGAAAATTGGTCTCGTTGGCGTAAGGATCGAAGACTTGACCCGCCGAGATGAGCCCAGCGGCGCGTGCCGCCGTGGTGAAGCTTGTGTCCAAATTCAGCTTAGGGCGGGCAACCGCGGCATTGCCCAGCTGCGAGCGCAGGAAGACAACGTGGTTGTTTTCGTCTTCGGCAATTTCCATTGCGTACTGCTGAACGATCGGGCTGGTGAACGGAACTTGCCGGCCGCCACTGACCGGCCCAAAATGCCCCTGACCCTGAACATTCTTCAGCAGCAACCCTCTGCCGAAAGCAGCGCGTTGATAAAATTCAG
>NZ_JCACHA010000464.1:0-2272 GCF_059503625.1 Skermanella sp. | reverse complement strand
TGCCGATCGGCAGCGGAAGCAGCGTCGGCAGCGACATCGCCAGCATGAAGCCGCCGAACGCGCGGTGCCTGAACACGTCTACCAGATCGGCGAGACTGACCCGGTCCTGCGGAAGATTGTCGCGGAGTTCGGTCAGAAGATCGGTGATCCGGCGACCGTCCTCGACTTCATGGGAGTCGACGACGGCGGTCATGAAAGCACAACCATGAAAAACGGCTTATCCGCGATCGTTTCAGGAAAGACGATTTCGTACACTACGGTACGGCCGTACATTTGGGCCGGAAGGCGAAATCCGCAACGGTACATACATGTCCATCGTACCGTCGCACAATAGACCGATCAAAACTTCGCCGCTACCCCTTCAGGAGGAGATGACCTTGCCGCAGCCAGATTACGCCATGGCCCTTCCCGTTCCCGATCCGGAAACGCTCGACGAAGATCTCAAGGCGTACTTCGCAAAATGCCAGGAAAGGCTGGGATTGGTCCCGAACGTACTCCGGTCGTACAGCGCACGTCCCGAAAAACTTCGGACTTTCATTAAGCTTTACAACGAGTTGATGCTGGGCGACAGCGGCCTCGACAAGCTTGAGCGTGAGATGATCGCCGTCGTCGTATCCTCCGCCAACCGCTGCTACTACTGCCTCGTCGCCCACGGACAGGCCGTACGCCGGCTGTCGGGCGACCCTCAGCTGGGCGAGATGCTGGTCATGAACTACCGCGTTGCCCATCTCTTGTCACGGCACCGGGCCATGCTGGACTTCGCCTGGAAGCTGACGGTGACGCCTAACCTGATCGGCGAGGAGGACCGGCAGGCCTTGCGGGCGGAAGGTTTTTCCGACGCCGACATCTTCGACATCGCCGATGTGGCGGGCTTCTACAACATGTCCAACCGCGTGGCATCGGCAGTTGATATGATTCCCAACCCCGAGTACCACCAGATGGACAGATAGACCCTGGCGCCTCGTCAGGGGAAGTTTCGGTCGGCATCGGGTCCAGGGTCGGATTTTTCGGGAGAAACCATGTTCCGCTTCTTCGTGCGCCTCTTCGCGCTGGTCGGTTTTGTCGTCGTGCTGGTGGCGGCCGGCGGCGGCTACTATGCGTGGAGGCTTTGGGAACAGCGGGAGCCGATGCCCGAATCCATCGTCCTGGACCTCAACCTGGATCAACCCCTGGAGGAGCACGGAGCCGGCGGCAAGCTGTCCGACACCCTGTTCAGCCGGGGCGACACCCTGCGCGACATCGTCGATGCGCTGGACCGGGGCCGCACCGATCCGCGCGTCAAGGGCGTCGTCGCCAGGATCGGCGGCGACCGGTTCGGCACCGGGAAGTCGCAGGAGCTTCGGGCGGCCATCCAGCGCTTCCGGGCCAGCGGCCGCTTAGCCTTAGCCTTTTACGAAATCATCGGCGAAAAGGGACCGGGCGACCGCTCGTACTATGTCGCCAGCGCCTTCGACCGCATCTGGCTTCAGCCGGTCGGCCTCGTCGGACTGACGGGGCTGGGCGCCTCGGTCCCCTTCGCGCGCGGCGCCCTCGACGAGCTCGGCGTCAAGCCGGAACTGCGCCACCGCGAGGAATACAAGAGCTTCATGAACACCTTCACGGAACGCGACTTCACCGAGCCGCACCGGGAGATGATGGAAGCGCTGCTCGGCGACCTTCAGGAACAGCTCGTCTCGGGCATCGCCCAGGGCCGCAGCATCGATCCGGCGGCACTGCGCCAGCTGATCGACCGTGGACCTTTCCTGGACCGCGAAGCGCTGGACGCCAAGCTGATCGATCAAATCGGATACTACGACGAGGTCACCGATGCCGCGCGGGAACGCGGCGGCGCCAATTCCGAACTGCTTGAAACCGCCGATTACCTGGATGCCGCCGGACCGCCTCACCGCACGGGACCGACCATCGCCGTCATCTACGGCACTGGGTCGATCCAGCGCGGGTCCAACGGCGTCGATCCGCTGATGGGCGGCACCTCGATGGGATCGGACGACGTGGCCGACGCCTTCGCCGAAGCCGCCGAAGATCCCGACGTCCGCGCCATCCTGTTCCGCATCGACAGCGGCGGCGGGTCCGCCGTCGCGTCGGAAGCGATCCGGCGCGCGCTCGTCAAGGCCAAGCTGTCAGGCAAGCCGGTCGTCGTCTCCATGGGCGAGGCGGCAGCCTCCGGCGGCTACTGGATCGCGATGAACGCCGACAAGATCGTAGCGCATCCCGGTACCCTGACCGGGTCCGTCGGTGTCGTGGCCGGCAAGATGGTGACGGCGGACCTATG
>NZ_JCACHA010000463.1:0-2272 GCF_059503625.1 Skermanella sp. | reverse complement strand
TATACCGACCCACCTGCCACCGCGACAGCTCCATGGTTATTTTTGCACCAAGGTCACGTGCCTTTGGTAAACGACAACCTTGATGAACCTCAACCTGCCTGCCGAGTAGCCGTAGATGCCTCGACCCATGGCAGGCAGACCTTAAACTGCGCGCCCATAACCACCCCCTCCTGCACAATGTTGGTGGCGATCAGGCGGCCTCCCATGGCCTCAATAATCCGGTAGCTGACCGCCAATCCCAGTCCCGTTCCCTTGCCAACCTCCTTGGTTGTGAAGAACGGATCGAAGATGTGCGCAAGAGCCTGCGGATCTATCCCTGTGCCGGTATCACACACCATGATCGACAATGTCTCTTCTCCGGCAGCGATCAGCATGGCCACGTCGATTTTTGCCGCCCTTTCGGGTGTGCGCTCTTCTTGGTCCCGGATGGCGTCGCGGGCATTGCTGAGCAGGTTCAGGATGACCTGCTCCAGGTGGAGCGGTCGCCCACGGGTGAAGGCTGGGACATCAGGGAGACATACACTCAGGCTGATGCCGGCGGCGGCGAGTTCACGGTCAAGCAGACGAGTGGCAGCCCGGATGCTGCCACGCGCATCGAACGTCTCCACCCCGCCGCTATCCCGCCGGCTGAATATCCGCATGTGGTCGATGATATGCCGCAGACGCTGGGCCTGTTCAACTGCTACCGTGAGTACCTGTTTGATGTGCTCAGGATCCGCCTGCCCCTCATCGAGGGAGAGCAGAGCGTCCTGGCTCCACAGGCTGATAGCGTTGAGCGGCTGGCTCATCTCGTGCGCGACCCCTGCGGCCAACGTGCCGAGAGTGGCCAGCCGAGAGGCCTGATCCAGTTCCTGCTCAAGACGGAGCCGCTCAGTGACGTCGCGAACGGTGAGGACGATCCCGGCTACGTCAGGATGGTCAAGCAGGTTGGTCGCGATGATCTCAAGGGTCCTCCAACTACCATCGGCAAGTTCCAGCCGCAGCGTCTGGTTTATACTTTCGCGACGATGATCGAGCGCGCTGGCGATCAGATCGGATGCGGCATTGGCTGCTCCTGGAAGAAATGCTGTCAGGCACCGACCCAGGAGCACGGCTTCAGGTCTGCCGAAAACTTGTTCAAGCGAACCGCTCGCATAGGTGATGGTGCCTGTCCTGTCGGTCAGCAGGAGGGCGTCGGACGCATTCTGAACCAGCGCCCGGAACCGCAACTCGCTTCGGCGCAGCGTGTCGGCTTCCCGCCGGGCAAGACGCCGGTCAATCGTGACCGAAAGCATGGCCATCAACAGCAACGTGAAGGCAATCGCCGCCACAAGAGCAGCCAATGCCGTTGATCCCAAACCGCCGTCGCTGGGCGCGGCAAGTCGTTCATCCATGTGAAAGACGGCTGCTGCCATGCCGGTATAGTGCATGCCGGCGACCGCCAGTCCCATGACGAACGCGGCGGCAATCTTCTGCCAGCCGCGGTCGGTACGGAAAGCCAGCCACAGGGCAGCTACCGACGCCAGGACGGCGATCACAATGGAGACGGCCAGCAACTCCGCGTCGTAGGTGATGACGGCCTGCATGCGCATCCCGACCATGCCGAGATAATGCATGGAGACGATCCCGGTGCCCATGAGCACGCCCGCTATGGGCAGGCGGAACCTCGAGGTGCTGTTGCTCCTGACGAGGAAGAACCCGATACCGGTAACGGCGACGGGAAGCACAAGTGACGCTGCGGTCGTGCCGATGTCGTAGGCTACCGGCATCGGCATGATCCAGGCGAGCATGCCGATGAAGTGCATGGACCAGATGCCGCCGCCCATGGCGGCTGCCGCAGCGATCAACCAGGCCCTTGCGGCCCGCCCGGACGTCTTTACCGCCCGCCCGGCGAGATCAAGAGAGGTGAAGGAAGCGAAGACCGCCACGGTGTAGGACAAAAGGACAAGCGTTATATTATAATGTCCAGTCATCATTTCACCGCCTCTACCCGCAGCTTTGGGAAACGCTGGACCTCATGTAACTCCCCATCAACTCTAGTTTATCCGGCTTCCGCAGCGATCACAGGCATTCGCGGAAGCGCCGTTATGGTTCCAAGGTATGAACGGCAAGCCGGAGCATGTCAAATTGTCGAAGCTGATCAGGCTGAGATGGCCTTCGGCATCAGGGTCCATCTCAGAACCCGGTTTGCGCGATCCGGTTTCTATGCCGGCCCACCAAACCCGCTCCGTCTGACCAAGATGCCGGTTGACATGTATAGGAGCATCAATACCATGGTTTCTGTTGCTCCCGA
>NZ_JCACHA010000462.1:0-2278 GCF_059503625.1 Skermanella sp. | reverse complement strand
GGGCCGACATATTCGGCCAGGTTGGTCAGGAAGGCGATGACGTCGTGCTTCGTCTCCCGCTCGATCTCATCGATCCGGTCGATGTCGAACTTGCCCTTCTTCCAGACCGTCTCGGCGGCAGAACGCGGGATCACTCCCAGTTCGGCCTGGGCATCGCAGGCATGGGCCTCGATCTCGAACCAGATGCGGAACTTGTTTTCCGGTTCCCAGATACGGGCCATTTCCGGGCGGCTATAGCGCGGAATCATCGTTCATCTCTCAACACAGCGGGTTGGCGGGGCAATCGGCGGATCGGGCCGACCATAGCGGGCACGCGTCCCAACCGCCATAGGCATGCCCGGGACACGGTCATGCGGCGCGAACGGACGGATGAAACAAAGCGCTTTGGTTTGTGTTGTATAGGCACAAGTCAATCAATCAGGAAAAGATCATGAATAGCGATCAGATCAAGGGTGCGGCCAAGGATATCAAAGGCGACGTCAAGAAAGGCATTGGCGAAGCTACGGGCAATCAGAAGCTCGTTGACGAAGGCAACTTGGATAAGGCCGAAGGCAAGATCCAGAAGGGTGCCGGAGATCTTAAGAGCAAGATCTGATCTTTTCCGATCTAGATGTTACTGCGGGCGTAGTCGGCTTTCCAGCTGGCGGCGCCCGTTGCGTTTCACACCCCGATGGCTAATCGGTCGCGACCTTCATTCTGTAGATGGCGCCTTCGGCACTGCCTTGAATGTCCAGGTCGCCGCCGAGCATCTGCATCAGTGCTCCGGCGATGGTGAGCCCAAGCCCGGTTCGCGCCTCCCGGCCCGCAGGCTGAACACGCCGGACGTCGAACGGCATGGCAAGGTCGCGCGGCTGATCGAGCGCCACCTCCGGCCCTGAATCGGCGACGAGAAGCCAGCCGCTGCCTGAGACGCCGTCTTCCCAGCCGACCCTGACGATGCCGGGAGTGGGCGAACAGTCGATCGCTTCCGCCAGGACCCGCTGAAGAGCCACGCCGAACCAGCTCATATCGGTCACGACATGGGTCGGAGCGCCTTCCAACTGGATGGTGATCGTGATCTGGCGCGACCCCGCGGTTCCTGAAACTGCCGCTACCGCCGTCGTGACGGCGCCTCTGATCTCGATGCGCTGGCGCGACAGGGTCAGCTCGCGCCGCTCGGCGTCCACGATCAGCTCGATTTCCTCGGCGGTCAGCTTGATACGCTCGGCAGCGCCGCTGACCGCAAGCCATTCCGGCGTCTCGCCCGCATTGGATAGGCTGGTATCCAGCACCGTTTCCGCAAGCGAAGCGAAGTTCCGCGCGCCGCGTGCCGCCAATGCCCGCATCACGTTGGTGGACTGGTCGGCAGCATTGACCTTGGCGGACAGCGCCAGCTCCGCGGTGCGCAGGATCTCGATCATCTGCTCGAGCTTCGCGGTCCGGACCTTGACCGCCTCGTCCAGCCTGCGGTTCTCGTCGGCGATGCGGCGCGACATCATGCCCAGGATCGACATGTTGCGGGCACGGCCGATTACCTCCATGCCGTCGAACGGCTTCGTCAGAAAGTCGCTGGCTCCGGCGTCGATCGCCTTCAACCGTACCGCCTGTTCGGTATGGGCGGTCAGCACGATCACCGGGATCATCACATCGGGGCTGAGCTGCCGGATCCGCGCCAGGACGCCGTAGCCGTCCAGTCCCGGCATCTCGATGTCGAGTAGCACGAGATGGGGCGCTATCCGCTGAAACATCTCGATCCCCGCAAAAGGATCGTTGGCCGAGAAGCGCTGGCGAAAGCCGTGCTTCTTCAGCATGCCCGACAGCATCGCGATGTTCATTTCCTGATCGTCGATGATCAGGACGCGAGCGTCGCGGAAATCCAGATCGTTCATGCCGGGAGCCTTGGTAGGATATTCAGGATTAACTCGATCCGCCATGCGGATCAGCCTTATAGCAGAGTTGCCGCCGGGGTGTTTCCCTTTACTACTGTCCGCGGGAATAGACCGCACCCGCGCGGGATCATCATACGGCGGGCGCCAAACGAGGAGAGGCCGGGCCATGGAAACGGACGACATCGCACGCCAGCGCATCGATCTGGCCGCCGCCTTCCGCTGGGCAGCCCGACTCGGGTTCCATGAAGGCGTCTGCAATCATTTCAGCGTCGCGGTCAGCCCTTCCGGCGACCGCTTCCTGGTCAACCCGCACGGCCGGCACTTCTCCGAGATCAGGGCGTCCGACCTGCTGCTGGTGGAGCCGGACGGGTCGGTCGCCGGCGACGGCGAGCCTCCGGAGCCGACGGCAT
>NZ_JCACHA010000461.1:0-2280 GCF_059503625.1 Skermanella sp. | reverse complement strand
ACTGAAGTTGGTGCCCTCGCCGGGCATGCTTTCGATCATCATGGCCCCCCGATGGGCGCTGATGATGCCATGCACGGCCGCAAGCCCCAGTCCCGTACCCTTGCCGATTCCCTTGGTGGTGAAGAACGGCTCCAGCATCCGCTCCATGACTTCGGCCGGCATGCCGGAGCCGGTGTCGATCACCGAGATCCGGACATAGCGGACACGCCGGCCGCGGTCGATCGGCAGGACGCCCACCCACATCCGGCTGGAACCGGGCCGTCGTCCGGGTCCCATCCGTGCCGGTATCAGGTCGCTGCCCTGGATCTGGGTCACCCGGAGTCCTTCCGCGCAGCCGCCGTCCAGATAGGGCATGTCTATGGCGATCGTCAGTTCGCCCGGCGCCGCGCCGATGGCGTCCGCGCCGTTGACGCAGAGATTCATCAGGATCTGGCTCATCTGCGTCGGGTTTGCGTGAACCAGCGCCGAGACGGCATCGACGTGCGTCACGACGTTGATCGACTTGGGCAACGTGGCCCGCAGCAGCGCCAGGGTCTCGTCGGTCGCCGCGATCATGTTGACGGTTTCGCGTTCGACCCCTTCGGACCGGCTGAAAGCAAGGATCTGCTGGACCAGCCGCTTGGCGCGCTCGCCCGCGACCATCAGCTGTACGGCGAACTCGTGTTCCGGCGCCGCCTCGTCCAGATCTTCGACCAGGAAGGACGCATAGCCCATCATGGCCGCCAGGATATTGTTGAAGTCGTGAGCGATACCGCCGGCAAGCCGGCCGATCGCCTCCAGCTTCTGGGCCTGATGGAACTGCTCCTTGAGGCGCGTGCGCTCGTCCTCGGTCTTCCGGCGCTCGCTGATGTCGCGGACGATCTGCACCATGCCGCCATCGTCGAGCGAGGTCAGCGTCAGTTCCTGGTTGAAGGTGGTGCCGTCGCGCCTACGGCCGACCAGTTCGCCCTGCCACCGTCCGGCACCGTCCAGGCCCGGAAGCACATCCGACTGGAGACGGACCCGCTCGTCCGCCGCATAAAGCGACAGCCAGCTTCGGCCCAGCAGGTCCCGCGCGTCGTCGAACCCGTGAAGGCGCGCATGGCTGTCGTTGAGATAGGTGAAGGTGCCTGCCTGGTCGAGGATGGCGACGCCGTCGATCGACGCTTCCAGGGCGGTCAGCCTATGGCGCAGCAGATGCTCGGCCTGCTTCTGGGGCGTGATATCGGTAAAGAGGCTGACCTTGCCGCCGTCGGCGGTCCGCCGTTCGTCGACCAGCAGCACCCTGCCGTCCACCAGGGTTTCTTCCCACGGACCATCGGCGGTCCGCAACCGCTTGACGGTGGTGTCGAGATCGCGTGTCAGGTCGGAAAGACGCATCCCCGGCGTCACCGCGCCGGCCAGACCCGGATAGGTTTCGCCATAGCCGGCGCTGGCAAGCACGACCCGCTCCTCGCGGTCGAGCAGCACCAGCCCGCCGGGGACGGAGTCGATGGCGTGCCGGAGCCTTTCGCATTCCTCCGATGCCGCCGCTTCCGCCTGCCGGGCCGTGCGGTAAAGGCGTTCCGCCAGCAAGGCCCTGCGCCACAGCCGGACGGCCAAGGCAGCGACCAGGCCCAGGACAGCCGCAAGCACGGTCGTCAGAACGGTCGGGTCGGCGCTGCTCATCTGGCGCTGCTCATCTGGCGATCGGTAGGCCGCTCAGTGCGCCAGCCGCGCTTCCTGCGCCCGCAGGGCGGCCTGCGTACGGTTCTTGGCCCCCAGCTTGCGGCAGATGCCGCGGATATGCAGCTTGATCGTAACCTCCTGAAGTTCCAGGGCCCGGGCGATCTCCTTGTTGGACCAGCCCTTCTCGAGATACTGAAGCACTTCGCGCTCCCGCTGGGTCAGCGGTGCGTGGCTGTCGGCATCGCCGGCGTCGCCTGCCGGAGCGTCCACCGCGCCGAAAGGCACGAATTTTTCACCCGCCATGATGAGCCGGATCGCTGAGACCAGCGCCGGGCCGGTAAGCGTCTTGGGCAGAAAGCCCTGGGCGCCCATGTCGATAGCGTTTCGAACGTCCTCGTGGCTGGCGCCGCCGGACATGATGACGATCGGTACCTTGGGCGGACGCTCCCGCATCCGCCGCAGGCCGTCTAGCCCGTCCATCCCCGGCATCCGGAGATCCAGTATGATCAGCGCGAACTCGCCGTCCCGTTGGACTTCGTCGTATGCCGCGCCGAAGCTTTCGGCTGAAACGATCCGGGCGTCGGGTTCCAAGCGCTCGATATAGCTTTTCAGCGCATCCCGAACCATGTTGTG
>NZ_JCACHA010000460.1:0-2283 GCF_059503625.1 Skermanella sp. | reverse complement strand
CCGGTAGCCGTGCGCCTGATGAAGGCGTTCCTCGTTGTAAAAGTGCAGCCAAGCGCCAATGCCCGCCTTGGCTTCGGCGACCGAAGTGTAGGCGTGCAGGTATATGTCTTCGTATTTCAAGCTTCTCCAAAGCCGCTCGACGAAGATGTTGTCCATGCACCGGCCCTTGCCGTCCATGCTGATCCTGATGCCGTGAGCCTTCAGCACGCCGGTGAAGTCGGTGCTGGTGAATTGACTGCCTTGATCGGTGTTGAAGATCTCCGGCCTGCCGAACCGACGCAGCGCCTCTTCCAGGGCATCGACGCAGAAGTCGGCATGCAGCGTGTTCGAAATCCTCCATGACAGCACCGCCCGCGAGTGCCAGTCCATGATGGCGACCAGGTAGATGAAGCCCCTGGCGAGCGGGATATACGTGATATCACTGCACCAGACATGGTTGGCGCGGTCGATTGTCAGGCCGCCCAGCAGGTACGGGTACTTGGCGTGCTCGGGCGCCGCCTTGCTGGTGTTGGGGCGCTGGTAGATGGCGACCAGTCCCATCAACCGCATCAGGCGCTGAACCCGCTTGCGGTTGACCGGGAACCCTTGGGCGGCCAGCCACGCCGCCATGCGGCGCGACCCGTAGAAGGGCCGCGCCAGGTACTGACGGTCGATCAGTTTCATCAGCCGGAGATCGTCCGCGCTGACCGGAGCCGGGCGGCGGTAGACCGAGGCGCGGCTGACATCCAGCAAATGGCACTGGCGGCTGATGGACAGGGTAGGATGCGCGCGGTCGATCATCGCGCGGCGCTCGGCCCGGCTTACTTGCCGAGCCTCCTGGCCAAAAAATCGTTCTCGACCTTCAACTGGCCGATCTGGCGGTACAATTCGCCGACTTGGATTTCGTTGGTCTTGTCGTCACGCTCGCTGCCGCTCTCGAATACGCCGGCCGCGCCGTCAAGCAGCGCCTTCTTCCAGGCATGGATCTGGCTCGGGTGGACACCATACTCGCCGGCCAGTTCGCCGACCGTGCGATCGCCCTTGATCGCCGCCAAGGCCACTTTCGCCTTGAACGTCGCGCTGTGCTTCTGCCGTGACTGCTTCATGACTGCTCCTGTTTCTGGGCCGTTTATAGGAACAGGACTCTCGCATTGCCACCTGTCTCAGATCCGGGGTCCATCTCACTAAATATGAATTTGGGGGGGCTTGAGGTTGATGGATTGTTGATCTGGTAGGGGGGCGCGGGATTCAGTAGGACGCGCGATGACGGACAAACCTTACCCAACGGACTCGATGGATCAACAGTGGGAATTGATCAAACCATTGCTTAAACACAACCGTGGACAGCGTGGCTAGCGGCACTACAGTTTACGGCGGATCGCCGATGGCTGCTACTATAGTTCTGCGAGGCGGTATTCCCTGGCACATGACGCCTCACGATCTGCCGCCGTGGGAGGATGTTTATTTTCACCTGGGTGCGTCGGATCAAATGGCGGCTGTGGCATGGCGATGCCGGTGAAGCTTTGAGCCGCGCCCGCGTGTTGGCAGAGGATGTCGCCGCTCTGGCCAGCGGCTATACCGGCCTGACGCGGCGGGTCAAAGCGACGGCTGGGTTGGCGACCTGCATCGAGAACAATTCCGCCGC
Source organism: Skermanella sp. (assembly GCF_059503625.1). NCBI lineage: Bacteria > Pseudomonadati > Pseudomonadota > Alphaproteobacteria > Rhodospirillales > Azospirillaceae > Skermanella > Skermanella sp. Next base: position 659 of record NZ_JCACHA010000460.1, on the reverse strand, counting down.
GATTACGGACTACGCGGAACGCTGCGACCATGGCGAAATCATCTCGACTGCCTTCGCCGAGTCCACTGTCGATCTCGTCGTCAGCAGGCGCTTCGCTAAAAAGCAGCAGATGTAACGGTCAACGAAAGGCGCTCATCAGCTCCTGCAGACCCGAACCCGCACCCTTGACGGCACGCTGCGCGACCTGTTCACCACCTGGTATGCGGCTATGACCGCCAACGATGGTCAGCCTCTATCTCTCGCTGCCGCAGCCTAAGCCGTCTCCCCACGGTTCTTGTTGCTCTCAACTTACCCCCGCAGCTTCAGTATTTCGGCACGTAGGGTATCCGGATGAGTCATGCCGGAGAAAAGCCTGTTGCCTATTGCAATCGAAGGAACTGCACGGATCCCAGCCCCGCGTGCATATTGCAGGGCGGCGTCGTGGCGATTGCTGTGCACCGTCGACCCAAGCACCGCGTCCAGGCCGCCAGGATTGAGCCCCAGGTCGCTAAGGATCGCCTTCAGCACGTCCGTATCGCCGATGTCGCGATCTTGCTGGAAGAAGGCGCGCAGAACGGCATCGACATAGTCGTCACCCTTGCCGTGCTCGCCGGCATACTGCAGCCCGAGGAAAGCCTTGCGCGTGTACGGTTGCGGGGAGACAGTTGGCAGGCGGATGT
>NZ_JCACHA010000459.1:0-2289 GCF_059503625.1 Skermanella sp. | reverse complement strand
GCACGAGCTGCTGGACGGCACGGCATCCTGGACGGTGGAGGAGAAGCACAGGACCATCGCGCGCAACCGGCTGACCGTCCAGCTCGTCTCGTGGCTGACCGGCGGCGACACGCTGATGGTGGACCTGACCCAGCTCGAGCAGATCGCCGACGATCCCAAGACCAAGGCAAGGGTGCAGGAAGCCTTCACCAAGGCGGCGGAGAAGCTGGGCATCGGGGCGGACCGCAAGCAGGAAGTCGTCGATATGATCGAAAAGCTCGCACGCGAGCTTTCCTATATCGAGGCGCTGCGCGACCGCTACTGCAAGGTCCAGTACATCAACGCGCAGCTGATCATGCTGTCCAAGATCTACAAGCGGGAGCCCGGCATCCGGAACGAGATCTTCCGCATGCAGGTGCTGATCCGCGCCCCGGTTGCCGATTTCGACTCGATGTTCACGCAGGCCGATGCCCAGACCGGCGAGATCCTGGCGGTGCTGCGCAACATCGGACCGCAGACCAAGTTCATCCGCGAGATGCGCGACGAACTGCATAACCGGCTGATGCTGTGGGACGAGATGATCAATCCCTGGAGCGCCATCACGGTCGAGCCCTCGGCCGAGATGGAGGCGCTGCTGAAGGACACCTACCGGTTCCTGGCCCGCAACTTCGCGGTCAGCAACGACTGGCCCCTGACCGGACGCCGATAAACGGACGGCTATTACCGGCTGTTGTCGGCCGGCTTGGAACGACCTCCCCCGCCCCTGCGTTGTCGCATCTGAAGTGAATTGGGGGGAGATAGCCGGTGCAGTGGAATTCCATGCTCCCGCGGAACGACGGGCACGGGCATGCGGCAATTCTCTGACCGGCGCAAGCGCGGCCCGAAGAATTCCCTGATCCTCCACGTCAAGTCCGGCCTGTCGCCGGAAAAGACGCTGCTGGTCAGGGCTTGCCTGATCTTTCTCCTGCTCGCCATCGTGATCGCCATCTTCTGGTTCGACCGCGACGGCCTGAAGGACCAGATCGACGGGCATATCTCGTTTTCCGACATCCTGTATTTCGGCATGATCACCGTGACCACGGTGGGCTACGGCGACATCGTGCCCGTCAGCGACACGGCGCGGCTGATCGACGCCTTCGCCGTGACGCCGATCCGGATCTTCATCTGGTTGATCTTTCTCGGCACCGCATACGAGTTCGTCATCCAGAAGATCGTGGAGGATTTCCGCATGGCCCGGCTTCATCAAAGTCTGGAAGGGCACATCGTGGTGTGCGGGTTCGGGCACAGCGGCATGATCGCCGCCAGGGAAATGGTCGCCAAAGGCCACCCGGACGAGAAGATCGTCGCGATCGATCTGGCGGAGGACCGCGTCCGCGCCGCCGCCGATGCCGGCTTCGTAGGACTGCTCGGCGACGCCACCAGCGAGGAATTGCTGGCCAAGGCCTGTGTCGACAAGGCCAAGGCGGTGATCGTCAACACTCGCCGGGACGACACCAACATCCTGGTCATCCTGACCGTCCGCCACCTGTCGAAGCATTCGAAGGTCATCGCCAGCATCCGGAACGAGGAGAACATCAAACTCGCCCGCCTCAGCGGGGCCGACCTTGTCGTGACGCCCACCAGGGTCGGCGGCTACCTGCTGGCCGACGCGGTGGAAACCCAGCACGCGACGCCCTTCCTATGCGACCTGATGTCGACCGGCGGCCATATGGTGATGGACGAGCGCACCGCCCGCCCCGAGGATGTCGGCAAGACCATGGCCGAGGTCGCGGGCGGCGTGGTCGTCCACATCCACAGCGGCGAGCGCGAGGTCCCCTTCATAGAGAGGGAACGGTACCGCATCCAGCCCGGCGACAAGCTGCTGATGATCTGTCCGGCGCCGAAGCCGGCCGGCAATCCGTAAAGGATTTCACCCGCGCCATTCATCCCGCAGGATCGCGTACAGCACGTGGTCGCGCCACGCGCCGTCGATGCGGAGATAGCCTCGGGCATAGCCCTCGTACTGGAAGCCGGTCTTCTCCAGCAGACCCCGGCTGGGGGCATTGGTCGGCAGGCAGGCGGCCTCGATCCGGTGCAATCCCAGCTGCCCGAAGGCGAAGTCCAGGGTCAGGCGGGTCGCCTCGCTCATATAGCCGCGCCGGGCATAGACCTCGCCGACCCAGTAGCCCAGCGTCGCGGTCTGCGCTACCCCGCGCCGGATGTTGCTGAGGCCGATACCGCCGACGACGCGGTCGGTCCGGCGGTCGACCGCCAGGAAGCTGTACGCCTCGTCGTCGCGCCACTCGATGATCTGGCGGCGTAGGCGTCTGA
>NZ_JCACHA010000458.1:0-2295 GCF_059503625.1 Skermanella sp. | reverse complement strand
AGCTGCCCTACTATCTTGCCCTTTTCGAATTTGTGCACAACGCCAGATGCCGGGGTAAAGCCTTGCTCGGGGCCCTCTTGGCCGCCCTGCTGCCCACCACCCCGAAACCCGAATAGAGCCGCCCGCGATACCGCCACCACCCCACCGCGACCCGCGGATCGCGCCTCGGCCGCCGCAAACAGGCGCCGTCCCCGCTCGTCGAGCTGGTTCCGGATCGCCTCGTACCGCTCTCGTATCGCACGCTCATCAATCATGCCGCCGAATGTGGCAATCACCAGAGGTGATCAAAATCCATACTGGAAACATGACACCAAAATGTCCCAATTATTCCTGCGCGTCTCCTTACCCAGTGGAGATGATGCCGATCAAGCTGGCGGTCTTTCTGCTTCTGGGTTCTTATGGCGACCCTCGGTGCTGCGCTGAGAAAGGAGCCGGTTCTGGCTCCCCATTTTACCCGCTGGGATGAGGCCGCCGCATCAGCAGCACTTGGTCTTCTGATGCTGATCGTGTTGCCGATGCTCAGCTCCCTTCCAGTGTGACCAGTACCACGAAGCCCAACGCTAGGTCGGTATCAACATCTGCGGATCGTTAAACCGGAGTCGACAGTAGGATGGTTCAAACATGATCGCCGCAGGCTCACGGATCTTCGCCCCAGTCGCCCATGCGTTTGCCGTTGCCGTCGTTGTCGGCGGGGTAGCGCTGCCCGCTCCCGCAACAAGCCAGGAGCCGCCGGTTCCGACGCTGGCTCCCATGCTCCGCGAGGTCACGTCCGGCGTGGTCAATATCGCGGTGAGGGCGAAGGGACCAAGCGTGAACCCGCTGCTCAATGACCCGTTCTTCCGGCGCTTCTTCGATCTGCCGGATATGCAACAGCAGCCCCGCGAAACGTCGGCGAGCGGCTCCAGCGTCATCGTTGACGCACGCCGGGGCTACGTGCTGACAAACAATCACGTCGTGGCGGAAGCCGACGCGATCGAAGTCACCACCAGGGAAAACCAGCGTTACCCGGCCCGGCTGGTTGGGCGCGATCCCGGAACCGACATCGCCGTGCTCCAGATCCAGGGCCAAGGCTTCCAGGCGGTTCAACTCGGCGACAGCGATCGGCTGCAGGTCGGTGACTACGTCGTGGCGATCGGCAATCCGTTCGGTCTTGGCCAAACCGTCACCTCGGGCATTGTCAGCGCACTTGGGCGCGGTGGTCTCCGCGTTGAGGGCTACGAGGACTTCATCCAGACCGACGCCTCGATCAACCCCGGCAACTCAGGTGGTGCGCTGGTCGATCTGCGCGGTCGTCTGGTCGGGATCAACACCGCGATCCTGGCGCCCAGCGGCGGCAATGTCGGGATCGGCTTCGCGGTACCGATCAACATGGCGCGCGCCGTCATGGACCAGCTCATCGAGTACGGCGAGGTCCGTCGCGGACGCATTGGCATCGCGGTGCAGGACCTGACGTCCGAGATCGCCGGCGCACTGCAGGTCGGTGTGGCGGAGGGGGCTGTCGTTGCCCAAGTCGAACCGGGATCTCCGGCCGAGCGCGCAGGCCTGAAGCGCGGCGATGTTGTGGTTGCCCTTGACGGCGTCCAGATCCACAGCGCTACTCAGGTCCGCAACCACGTTGGCCTGAAGCGCGTCGGGCAGGCGGTGGCCCTGACCATACAACGCGACGGTTCCAGGCGTGTGCTGACCGCCACCATTCAGGACGATCAACGATCCAGTCGGCGCTAAATGTTTGATCGCCCATCATCCTCGCTCGAATAGAAGAACGCCCCAGGGGACCAGGTTTCTCTAGAACGACGGCACAGAGACAGCGGCAACCCATTCAACCATATACGAATACCAAACCTTGGGGACATCCCAGATGGACGTTAATGGTTGTGTGGAATAGTGGGGTAGGCTGCGGACCAGTCGCCGGGAGGTCAAAGCCTGGGCAGCCGATGATAGTGAGAGGTTGTTAGATGAATTATGCTACCCTGTTCGACTTGGGCGTCGCTGATCGACACTGGCACTCAGGATACCGTCTGTCGTTTCAGCGGTTTCGGGAGATCCTCGGTGCTCGCGGCTGCGGTGAAACTACTCGTTACGACAGCCTCCTGCGGATCATCGGTCCGCACCACATGAGCGCTCTGGAGGCGCTGGCTTCGCCGCCTGCCGAAAGCCTGACGCTGAGCGCCACTCGCCATCGCCTCAATCTGGTCCGTGACCGCATGAAGAATGCACTCGACGCGCTTGACCAAGCCCTGACAGTCCGTTGACAAACTGGACTCGTATTGAATCTATGCACGTTGGTGTAGTGCA
>NZ_JCACHA010000457.1:0-2296 GCF_059503625.1 Skermanella sp. | reverse complement strand
CTGGTTCGAAACTTGACCTGTTTGTCTTTTCCTACGTTCCCCCTACGCCTCTCCTCCGTTTCTCGGAATTGATCTCCTCCGTAGTTTGTCACGACGTTTCTCCTCGATGTTTCGCATTAAACCGAGGGGAAACGTTTTGTGCATCATACACTTGAATCAGCACCAGCTTGCCCGCCGCTGGTGCATGAGCCCACGCACTCTGGAGCGCTGGCGCCTGACCGGTGGCGGTCCGCGCTACCTCAAGGTGGGCAAGCGGATCCTGTATCGCGAAGATGATATCGAGGCGTACGAATCTGATCGCCTGCATGCCAGCACCAGCAAGCCGGTCCCGGGTGATCAGCACTCGGCTGGTCGATGATCGGGATCGAGAACATGCAGTATATCAGCATGAGCGAGGTGCTGTGTCAGGCGCTTGACTATGCCGCCCGGGGTTGGCCGGTGCTTCCGTGTGATCCCGCTGCCGGGCCCCGTTGCAAGAGCCCCCTGGTCGCCAGAGATCATGACGAGGCTGGATTGCCGATTCCGCGCACCGGCGGGCTGTACAAGGCTACAAAGGACGAGCATCTGCTACGATCCTGGTGGTCGAACTGGCCCAACGCTATGATCGGGATGCGGACTGGGGAGGCATCGGGAGTTTTCGTGATCGATGTCGATGCCCAGAAAGCGCCCGGGCAGCCTGATGGCGTTGTCGCTTGGGCAACTTTGGTCAAGCAACACGGAGGTATTCCGACCACACGCGTTCATCGAACGCCCAGTGGAGGTATGCACATCTTGTTCAGATGGCGGGCGGATCGGCCGATCTCCAACAGACGGGGTCAGCTTCCTCCAGGGATCGATGTCCGCGGTGACGGCGGTTACATCATGATGCCGCCTTCCCGCCTGGAAGGCGGCGGGCGCTATGAGCTCGTTGAACCACCGGGCGATATCGACATTGCGGAGGCGCCGGATTGGCTTTATGCGTTGCTTGAGGCGCCGCCCAAGCATCAGCTGAACGGCCGTGCCCCGGCTATGGCAGGCGTAAATCGCTTGGGAGCGGCGAACCATTCGGAGATTTCACCGCAATACGCCGCCGCCGCGCTCGAGGGTGAGTTCCAGGCCGTTGCGAGAGCCGAGCCGGGAATGCGCAATACCAGACTGAACCAAGCGGCGTTCAACCTTGGCACTCTTGTCGATAGTGGTGCCCTGGCGCCGCAGCAGATTTCCGATCGCCTTGTCGAGGCCGCGACGCTATGTGGCCTGGTAGAGGAGAACGGCCTGGAGGCGGTGCTGGCCACGATCAATAGCGGACTCTCCGCTGGCATCAAAAACCCTAGGATCATTCCGAACCAGATGAGCAAATCGATCCGGCTGGTCAACGGATCGGCCGGTGGGCGACAGGGTGGGTCCAGCGATCCTCATGGAGGGCAGCAAGGTGACACGCCGGCGATTACGCAGGATGGTGTCGCCCAGCTTTTCTCCGCCAGGTTTTATGGCGAATTGCTGTTCTGCCATGATACCGGCACGTGGTTCAGGTGGGCGGGAACGCACTGGCGCAAGGACACGACCGACCACGTCTTTCAGGTTATCCGCGAAGTGGCCCGGGAAGCTACCGAGGAATCCAGCTTCAAGGTGCAGAAGGAGGCTCGGAAGGTCACGTTCGTTAGCGGCGTTGAGCGCTTCGCCCGAGGAGACCCTGCCTTCGCCGTCACAACGGACGCCTGGGACAGAGATCCTTCCCTTCTCGGCACTCCGGGCGGCACCGTGGACCTCAGGACTGGGAGGCTTCGTCCTGCAGATCCTGGCGACCGCATCACCAGGCTCACGGCGGTGGCACCTGCGGAAACCGTTGATTGTCCCCAGTGGCTGAACTTCCTGAATCAGGCCACCGGAGGCGACAAAGAGCTGATCCGGTCGCTGCGGCAATGGTGTGGCTATGCATTGACCGGCGACATCAGCGAACATGCGTTCGTGTTCATCTACGGACCAGGTGGAAACGGCAAGAGCGTGTTCCTCAACACCTTGACTGGCATCCTCGCGGACTACGCCGCCACCGCGCCGATGGACACCTTCACCGCCTCAAATGCAGGCAGGCATCCCACCGATCTCGCCATGCTCAGGGGCGCGCGTTTGGTGACCGCATCCGAAACCGAGGAGGGAAACTCCTGGGCTGAAAGCCGGCTCAAGCAGATAACCGGCGGCGATCCGATCTCGGCTCGCTTCATGCACCAGAATTTCTTTACCTACATGCCGCAGTTCAAGCTCATGATCATTGGCAACCACAAGCCGCCGCTGCGCAACATCGACGAGGCGATCAAGC
>NZ_JCACHA010000456.1:0-2300 GCF_059503625.1 Skermanella sp. | reverse complement strand
TGGATTCGCTCCTTCGGACACCTTATCAATTGAGACTAATTTTCAAGCAAAATCAAGGGAAATGAGAAGAATTCAAGCTGCTCGCGAGAAATTCCAAAAAAGCATCAGTAATATGGCTAAGTGGATGAAAATCCCGTAAGATCGAGAGAAAAGATCGGGGCGAGATAAGGGGTGATGAGAAAAGGTGGTGAGAATGATTTATTGGCTTCCCCTTGGCTCCATGGTGTCACCCTCTCCTGAACATAGGGGTTCCCGCCACGCCGCGCCCCACTCGCCTTATTCTTCCGCACCAGACGCACCACATAGTCCAACGATGCAACAACCGGCAGGTGGTGTTCTTTAGCGAGAATGCCGGCAGGTCTTCCTGAGAGGGTTGGCTGAGGCGTTGCGGCTGAAGGATGCGCCCTCCACGCCTACGTACTCATGACGAACCATTTCCATCTCGTGATCACCGCCGGCGGGGCCGAATCGATCCCGCGTCTCATGCAGTCGCTTGGGCGGCGCTATGTCTCGCATGTCAACCGGGAGTACCGCCGCACGGGGACGCTGTGGGAGGGGCGTTACAAATCGACCATTCTCGACAGCGAGAGCTATGTGCTCGTCTGCCACCGCTACGTCGAATCCAACCCGGTCCGCGCTGATCTGGTCACCCGGCCCGAAGACTATCCCTGGTCGAGCTACCGGCACAACGCCCTGGGGACCAAAGACCCACTGCTTCGTGAGCACGCGACCTACACGGCACTCGGCGCCACCGTCGCCGCCCGCCGAGCCGCCTATCGCGAACTGTTCGGCCCCGGTCTGACCGACGAACAGGTGGAGACGATCCGCGACGCGACGCAAAGAGGCTGGGTGCCCGGCACCGACCGCTTTCGCCAGCAGGTCGAACGTGCCCTTGGCCGCCGGGTCGATCCTCCCAGGCGGGGCCGCCCGCCAAAGGCTCCCGCTGACGAAAGGCAGCCGCAAAAGGCGGAGTGACGGGGTTCCGCCGTTTCCGATACAGGATCGATCACGCCCGTACCAGAAGGTCCAGCGGTACGTGAAGCGCTGCAGCAAGGCGCGCCATCGCGTCGAAGCTCCCCGGCTTCTTGCCCGACTCGATTTCCGACAGGTACGACGGCGACACCCCGGCCACTTCCGCAAGTCCGCGCACCGTAAACGCCCGATGTTTGCGCAGCACCGTCACGGGATGTTCGCCATCAAGCAGGCGCTCGGCGACCGCGAAGGAGAACGTCTCGGTTTCACCTGCGGCCAAGCGCGCCTTCACCGCGTCGGCGTCCGCCAAGTCCTGCGCATAGCTCACCAAATCGGCACGGCTCAGCGTAACGCTGTCTGCCGTCTCGGCGACATGCCAGCCGCATTGGCGGATGCGACTCCGCCCATTCCCAAGAGCGCTTCCTGGAACCGCAGAGGAGCCAGAGTTTGGTCGCCCTGACCTTCGGACCCCGTTTTTAATTCCCAATCGTATATTCAAAAGTAACCCACGGTGCCGAAACCGGCACCGTGGGTCACCACTCAGGCCGCTACATCGATTGCGAATGCCGACGCGAAACGTCGAATATCACGTCTTCGCGTCGTTCGCACTCGATCAGGAGGCGACGTAGACGTAGGGATCGTAGGTGTAGGTCACGCCGTTCATCGTCAGGGACAGGCTGTACTGCGTCGTCACGCCGGCCGCGGCGCCCGAGTTGATTACGCAGGTTGCATAGGCCTGACCAGCCGGAGTCATGTTGGTGGTGGTAAGCTTCTGAAAGACCTGGTTACTTATCGCGTTGCCCGTCACGGCCGAGATCACCACGTTGGTGCCGGGATCGACCGGGTAGGGGGTCCAAACGAGCACGGAGCCGGTATTCACGGTCGTCTTCAGTTCGTTGGTCGCCTCGCCGGAGGACGTGCCGACATATCCGGTCGTGTCGATCATATACAGACCCGTCGTGATAAAGCCGTTGCTCGCCTGGGTGATCGCGGTTTCGACATCGATGACGACCGCGACATTGACTGTGGGCATGTATATACTTCCTTCTGATTGACAATAAACAGGGATTTTTCATACTAGCGCATGCTTCGTAAAGAGACTTCATCACGATAATTTCAATCCTGAAAGAATGGAAACTTGCCGTGCTGAAGAATTCATCTATCATGCGACTTCGAGGTTGTATTTTCAGTGTCGATTATTATCAACAACAAAATGGTTTCAGCTAAATTTCAAAGATGAAACTACATATTTCTTGCCTTAAATCAAAGGCAGAGAGACGGTGCCGACATCAACATCAACGCCAGAACGAAGATAAGGATCGGTGCCG
>NZ_JCACHA010000455.1:0-2301 GCF_059503625.1 Skermanella sp. | reverse complement strand
CGTGGGAGGAAGTCAATGAGGCTGGGACCACTCACCGCCGTCATCCATAAGGTCGCGCGGATTACCGATGATTGCGCTTGCCGTCCCCGCACCCGACCTTCTATTCGAGGCTGGCCATTCGGGATTGGCGATTAGATCCTGGTCACTATCGGCTGGGCCGACGATCCGGCAGGGAGAGTAAATCCGGTGTGTGGAATCTGCGGTTTCATCGAACCCGCCGGGGGATCTGCCGGGCGCCGGCCCGACGAGATCGCCCGGATCGTCCGCGCGATGGCCGACAGCCTCGCCCATCGCGGCCCCGACGGCGACGGCGTCTGGACCGACCCGTCCACCGGCATCGCCCTGGGGCATCGCCGGCTCGCCATCGTGGAACTGTCGCCGCTGGGCCGGCAACCGATGGAATCGGCCGACGGCCGGCTGGTCCTGACCTATAACGGCGAGATCTACAATCACCTGGACCTGCGGGCGGAGCTGGAGGCGGCGGGCGTCAGGCTCCGCGGCCATTCCGATACCGAAGTGCTGGTCGAGGCCTGCGCCCTCTGGGGCGTCGAGCGGACCGTCGGGCGGCTGACCGGCATCTTCGCCTTCGCCCTGTGGGACAAGGCGGCGCGGCGGCTGGTGCTGGTCCGCGACCAGGTCGGGGTCAAGCCGCTGTACTGGGGAGAGACCGGCACGGGGGGAGAAGCCGGCGGCCTGATGTTCGGGTCGGAACTGAAGGCGCTGAGGGCCTATCCGGGCTGGAACGCCGAGCCGGACCGCGATGCGCTGGCGTCGTTCTTCAGGTTCGGCTACGTGCCGGAGCCGCACAGCATCTATCGCGGCGTCCATAAGCTGCCGCCGGGTTCGATGCTGACCTGGGAGCCGGGCAGGGGCGTCACCGGCGTCGAGCGCTATTGGAACATGCGCGATTTCGCGGGCGCATCGCCGCGCGAGCGCGATCCGGCCGAGGCCGTGGAGGAACTGGACCGGCTGCTGCGCGACGCCGTCGGGCGGCAGATGATGGCCGACGTGCCGCTCGGCGCCTTCCTGTCCGGCGGGATCGACAGCTCGACCGTCGTGGCGCTGATGCAGGCGCAGAGCGGCCGTCCGGTCCGCAGCTTCTCCATCGGCTTCCATGAGGCCGGCTATGACGAGGCGACCCACGCCGCCGCCGTGGCCCGGCATCTCGGCACCGACCATACCGAGCTTTACGTGGCGCGGGACCATGTCCGCGACGTGATCCCGGTGCTGCCCGACATGTTCGACGAGCCTTTCGCCGACAGTTCGCAGATCCCGACCTATCTGGTGTCGGAGATGACGAGGCGGCATGTGACCGTCGCCCTGTCCGGCGACGGCGGCGACGAGCTGTTCGCGGGCTATCACCGCTATTTCTGGGCGGATGCCGCCCGCCGCCGCCTTGCGGCCGTGCCGTCCGCTGCGAAGAAGGCGGGGGCCGCCCTGTTCGGGGGAGTGTCGGAACCGGCGTGGGACCGCCTGTTCGGGCTGGTGCCGCCGGCGGTGCGGCCGGAGCGGGCCGGCGACCGCATGCACAAGCTGGGCGCGATGCTGGCCCTGCCGGACGACGCCGGGCTGTATCGCGGGCTGCTGTCGCACTGGGACGATCCGGAGGAGCTCGTGCCGGGCAGCCGGGAGCCGCGCGGCATCCTGTGGGACCGTTCGGTCGCCGCCGAGATCCCCGATTTCATCCGCCGCATGCAGTTCCTGGATGCGGTCACATACCTGCCCGAGGACATCCTGGCCAAGGTCGACCGGGCCAGCATGGCGGTGGCGCTGGAAGCGCGCGTGCCGCTGCTCGACCACCGGGTCGTGGAGTTCGCGTGGGGGCTGCCGCATTCGCTGAAGGTCAGGAACGGCCAAGGCAAATGGCTGCTGCGGCAGGTGCTATACCGCTATGTCCCGCAGGAACTGGTCGAGCGGCCCAAGATGGGCTTCAGCGTGCCGGTCGGCGCCTGGCTGCGCGGCCCCTTGCGCGATTGGGCCGAAGACCTGCTTGACGAGCGCCGGATGCGGGAAGGCGGTTTGCTGAACCCGGTCGCGGTCCGGCGGCGCTGGGCAGAGCATCTGGCGGGCCGGCGCGACTGGAGCGACAGCCTATGGGGCGTCCTGATGTTCCAAAGCTGGAGCCGGCGCTGGCTGGACGGGCCGGCGCCGGCTTTGGAACATGGTCCGCCGGCATTGTACGGGACCTGAGACCGCCAGGGACGATTACAGGATCCAGCGCCTGTAGCGCCGTAGCCGTAGGTCGGCTAAAGCGAAGCGGCAGCCGACATGGACGCGCCTGCTTGTCGGCTGCCGCTTCGC
>NZ_JCACHA010000454.1:0-2304 GCF_059503625.1 Skermanella sp. | reverse complement strand
GGCATCCTGCCCCTTCGTCGTCGTATCCGACTGCGTCGGCGATACCGACACGACGGCTTACGCCGACGTTCTTCTCCCCGCCGCCGGCTGGGGCGAGAAGGACGGCACCGTCACCAATTCCGAACGCCGGATCTCACGCCAGCGCAGCTTCCTGCCTCATCCGGGAGAAGCCAAGCCCGACTGGTGGATCGTCTCCCAGGTGGCGGCCCGCATGGGCTGGGGCGATGCCTTCGCCTACCAGTCCCCGGCCGATATCTTCGCCGAGCACGCAGGCTTGTCCGCCTTCGAGAACGACGGCAGCCGCGCCTTCGACATCGGGGCGCTGACCGGCGCCGATTACGACGCGCTCCCCCCGACGCAGTGGCCGGCCAAAGCCTCGCCGGACGGCACCGCCCGCTTGTTCGCCGAAGGCGAATTCCCCACGCCGGACGCCCGCGCCCGCTTCGTCACGGTCCGGGCGGAAGACCCCGCCACGTCAGCCAGCGCCGAATACCCCTTCATCCTGAACACCGGCCGCATCCGCGACCAGTGGCACACGATGACCCGCACCGGCCTCGTCCCGCGCCTATCCAGCCACATCGCGGAACCGTTCGTAACACTCAACCCAGCCGACGCGGTCACGCTGAACCTGACAGACGACGATCTGGCCGTCCTGCGCTCCGCCCAAGGCGACGCCACGCTGCGCGTCCGCGTCACGCCCGATCAGCCCCAAGGCCAGCTCTTCGCGCCGATGCACTGGAACCGCCGCTTCTCCGGCAACGGCGGCATCAACGCGCTGACCGCTCCGGTCACCGACGCGGTTTCCGGTCAGCCGGAGCTGAAGCATACCCCCGCAAGCCTGAACCCGTTCAAGCCGGCCTGGACCGCCTTCCTCATCACGCGCGGCGAAGCCGCACCGCCGCCGTCAGCGGAATACTGGTCGCGCAGCGCCGCCGCCGGCTGCACCGTCCTGATGCTTGCCGGCACCGTACTGCCCGCCGACGACCTCACCACCTGGGCCGAAACGCTCCTCCCTCCGCTTCCCGGAATCGACTATCACGACAAGCGGCGCGGCATCCACCGCTGGGCACGGCTAGACGGCGACCAGTTGGAGGCCTGCCTGTTCCTCAGCACCGGGCAGCCGCTCCCCAGCCGGGCATGGCTGGTTTCCCTCTTCGCCGCTACCGAAATGGACGGGCCGTCGCGCATGGGCCTGCTGAGCGGCCGGGCGCCCGCCGATGCCCCGGACGAAGGCCGCACCGTCTGCTCCTGCTTCAACGTCGGACTCAACCGCATCGCCGCCGCGATCCGCAACGGCGGCCTGACCTCCGCCGAGCAGATCGGCGTCGCCTTGAAAGCCGGGACCAATTGCGGGTCCTGCATTCCCGAACTGAAGGAGCTGATCGGCCATGTCCGATGCGGTCAAGCCGCCTGAGACGCTGCCCTCCCAGCCCGGCCCGGTCCACCTTGTCGGCGCCGGCCCCGGCGATGTCGAGCTTCTGACGCTGGGCGCCGTCCGCGCCATCAAGCATGCCGACGTAATCCTGTACGACCATCTCGTCGGCCCCGGCGTGCTGGAGTTCGCCCGCCCCGGCGTCGAACTCATCCCCGTGGGCAAGCGCGCCGGCCGCCACTCCATGAAGCAGGTCGAGATCAACGCCCTGCTGCTGGAACACGCCTTCATGGGCCGCCGCGTCGTCCGCCTGAAGGGCGGCGATCCCATGATGTTCGGCAGGGCCGGCGAGGAAGCGGCATACCTGCGCCGCCACGGCATCGAAGTGACGGTCGTCCCCGGCGTCACCGCGGCGCTTGGCTGCGCCGCGTCCTCCCAGATCCCCCTGACGCTGCGCGGAGTTTCCCGCAGCGTCCAGTTCGTCACCGCGCACTGCATGGACGACGACGCGACCAACGCGATGGACTGGAGCAAGCTCGCCAACCCCGACGGCACGCTGGCGATCTACATGGGCCGCACCCAGCTACCCAACTTCAGCGCAAAACTGATCGAAGCCGGCCTCTCCCCCGACACGCCAGCCGCCGCCATCGAGAACGGCACCCTACCGACCGAACGCCGCTGTTTCGCCACCCTTGCGACCCTGGCCGCCCGCGCCGCTGCCGAGTTGGGCGACGGCCCCACGCTGGTCCTCATCGGCCACGTGATCGACCATCGTCCGCAGGAAACCTACAGCCACGAGGAGCTGCCGCAGGCAAGTACTCGCCGGGTATTCGAGCGGATATGAGCAGCACTTCTGTAGAACATATTACAGTAACTTCGTTCTCGTAGGTCGGCCTAAAGCGAAGCGGCAGCCGACAAGCAGGCGCGTCCAT
>NZ_JCACHA010000453.1:0-2315 GCF_059503625.1 Skermanella sp. | reverse complement strand
TTGGCGGCTGGGCCGATGGCCTTCTGACGGTCAGCGCCAAGCCGGACGCCTTGCGCAAGGTCGTCGATGCGTTCCGCCGGGGCGGCGGCGAGGGCAAGCCGCTCTACCTTCAGGTCGGCCTGAGCTGGGCTCCGACGGAGGAGCAAGCGCTGGCAGAAGCGCACGAGCAATGGCGCTCGAACGTCATCGGCGGCGAGGTGAACTGGAACCTGCGGACGCCCCGGGAGTTCGACATGGCCAGCCGCTTCGTTCAGCCGGCGGATATGCGGGAGGCAGTGCTGATATCTGCCGATCTCGGTCAGCATGCCGCCTGGCTTGCCGAATACGAGGCCATGGGCTTCGGCGAAATCCATCTGCACCACGTCGGCACCAGCCAGCGCGCCTTCATCGAGGCGTTCGGCCAGTCCGTGATACCGGCTTTGTCACGCAGCTAGACGGCGGCTCCCAGGATGCGGACTCAGGATCACCGGCACAGGCTTTGTGGCAACTCATTGAAAAAGATAGGGTCGGCCGCCTCTACCTATACTTAGGGTCATTACCTTTTCGGCAGTGGGAGGGTTGATCGCGATGGCTGTTGGAGGCCGGCGAACCAGGGGAGACCGATCCTATGAAAATGCTACTTTTAGTTGTTATCAGCGCCGCTATGCTGAGCGCTTGCGCGCAACAGCAGGATACCCGGCAAGCCGGTGTTTCGAACAGCCAGCAGCCTCCCAGCAACTTCCAGTCCATCGGCTCGTGCGAGCCGACCGGCTGGGCAGGTCTCGATCGGGACTCGCGAAACCTTCCGCCGGAGCAGCGTCAGCAGGTGATGCGCCTGCTTCAGGATGCCCAGAGCCAGCATGCCGAAGCCAACCAGGGCCAGTGCATCATGACGCTCCAGCAGGCCGAGAAGATCGTACGGCAGGGAACGGGCAAATCCTGACATTCCTCCGTCCGTCAGCCCGCTTTCGGAACCCGTCCAGGATTCACGGCCCGACACGCCGGGCTGAATACCCCGGAACGTCGAAGCATTCTTCAGGAGCACTCGGAATGCCCAAGGGAATGACGCTCTTCTCCCTGGCTGCCGCCGCCATGACGATGTCCGGCGCCGCCATGGCCCAGGCGCCGGCCGAGGCGCCGTCGCCCGGACCGGCAAACGATCTGCCCGACTACGGTCCCCAGCCATGGGAGGTCTGGCATACCACGCCGGCCACGCCGGTCGCCGAGCAGCTCAGCGATTTTCACGCGATGCTCTTCTTCATCATGCTGGCGATCTGCCTGCTGGTGTTCTTCCTGCTCGCCTATGTCGTCATAAGATTCAACGCCAAGCGCAACCCTACTCCCTCGCGGACGGCGCACAATACCGTGCTGGAGGTGGCGTGGACGGTCCTGCCCGTGGTGATCCTGGTCGTCATCGCCATCCCGTCGTTCCGTCTTCTGTTTTACCTGGACGAAGTCCGGGATGCGGAAGTGACGCTGAAAGTGATCGGACACCAGTGGTACTGGGAATACCAGTACCCGGACCAGGGCGGCTTCTCGTTCTCCAGCTACCGTGTCGCGGATGAGGACATCAAGCCGGACGGCCGCCGCATACTGGATGTGGACAATCCCGTGGTCCTGCCGGTCGATACCGATATCCGGCTCCAGATCACGTCCGAGGACGTGATCCATTCCTGGGGCGTGCCCTCGCTCGGGTTCACGCGGGACGCGATTCCGGGCCGATTGAACGAAATCACCATACGGATCGACCGCGAAGGGCGGTTCTTCGGCCAGTGCCGGGAAATCTGCGGGACTGCCCACGCCTTCATGCCGGTGGTGGTCCATGCCGTCTCCAAGGAACGGTTCAGCCAATGGCTCGAGCAGGCCAAGCAGGAGTTCGCCGGCGCCGATCCTCTTCCCTCGCCCGACACGTCCTCTTCCACCCAGATCGCTGAGACGCCCACCGCCCGTCAGCAGGGAGCCGTCACGCCATGAATGAGCAAACCCCGGACCACTCCGGCAGCCCGGCCGCGGCTCCGCATGTCTACGACGGCGGGCAGGCGCCCGATCCCGTGACCGGTCATGAGCACGGTCATGAACACGGCCACGCCGGACATGACGATCACGATCACAAGCCGGCTTTCTTCATACGGTGGTTCTTCTCGACCAACCATAAGGATATCGGCACCCTCTACCTGGCGTTCTCGCTGTTCACGGTCCTGTTCGGTCTGGTGTTCTCGATCATCATGCGTGCCGAGCTTCAGGCTCCGGGGCAGCAGTTCATCCAGGACGGCCAGGTCTGGAACGTCATCATCACGGCTCACGGCCTGATCATGATCTTCTTCGTGGTCATGCCG